>PGXR01000164.1:0-2380 GCA_002839245.1 Spirochaetae bacterium HGW-Spirochaetae-7
TCGATATCGCCGGATCCGACCCCAGGGTCGTCGGCGTGGTCGCCGCCATGGCCAAGGGCACGGGGCTTGCCGAATTCCAGCGCTGCTACCCGTCAAGGCTGTTCGACGTGGGAATCGCCGAGGAACACGCGGTCACCTTCGCGGCCGGCCTGGCCGCCGGGGGGCTCAAGCCGGTTGTCGCGATATATTCCACCTTCATGCAGCGAACCTTCGACCAGGTGCACCACGACGTGGCCCTGGCCGGCCGGCACGTGGTTTTCGCGGTCGACAGGGCCGGAGCGGTTCCCGACGACGGCGAGACCCACCAGGGCATTTACGACATCCAGGCCTACCGCGCCGTGCACGGCCTGGCGATTCTTGCTCCCGCCAGCGCCGTCGAGGTCTTCCTCGCGTTGCGCTGGGCGCTGGCGACCCAGGGGCCGGTCATCGTCCGCTATCCCAAGTCAGTGTGCCCGCCCGAACGGCCCGCTTTCGCCGAACCATTCGTGACGGGGCGAGGCGTCTTCGTGCGCCGCGGCGGGGAGGGCGCCCCGGTGTTGTTCGCCGCGTCGGGAGCCCTGGTCGACGAAAGCCTCGGCGCCGCGGACGTCTGCGCCGCTTCGGGCCTCGCCGCCGACGTCTACCACCTTCGCTTTCTAAAGCCGGTCGATACCGACGCGTTCGTCGCCGTGGCCCTGCGCTACAGGTATGTTGTCATAGCCGAGGAAGGCGTGCTCACCGGCAGCGTTGCCGCCGATCTCGCGGCGGCCGTCTCCCTGGCGTCGACGCTCGATGCGGTCAAGTCGCAGTCAGCCCCCTTTACCCGCGCCGTCGCGGCGGGTTTCGACGAACGGCCCATGCCGCAAGCCAGGCGGGAGGAACTGCTCGAACGGGCAGGCCTGTCTGCCGCTGCGCTGGCGGAAACGGCGCTTTCCGCCATGGCGGCACTTGTTCCGGCGAAGGCCGCGGCCTCGCGGGCGGGAAGCGGAGCGTGAGCGCCAGACTCCTGCCGTTGCCTGGCGGGCGCGGGATTGCCCTCGATGGCTGCGCCGTGGTAATGGGCGTCGTCAACGTTACGCCCGACTCGTTCTGGGCCGACAGCAGGGTGGGCGACTCTGCCGCGGCGATCGACGTGGTTTCGGCGATGGTCGCTGCGGGAGCGGCCATCATAGACGTGGGCGGCGAAAGCACGAGGCCCGGCGCCGGGTACGTCGGAGCCGAAGAGGAAGCGGCGCGCGTCGTTCCGGTGATAGAGGCGATACGATCCCGCTGGGGCGTGGCCATATCGGTCGATACGAGGAAGGCATCGGTCGCGGCGGCCGCTCTCGACGCCGGAGCCGACATCGTCAACGACATAGCGGCGCTCGGCGACGACGAGGCGCTGGGCCTCCTCTGTGCCGCCCGCGGCGTCCCGGTGGTCCTCATGCACAAGAGGGGCATCCCCGCGAACATGCAGGCGGCTCCGGAGTACGCAGACTGCGTCGCCGAGGTCAGGGACTTCCTCGTCGCCGCGGCTGGTCGGGCCATAGCCATGGGCATCGCTCCCGACCGCATCGTCATCGACCCGGGAATAGGCTTCGGAAAGCGCCTCGAGGACAACATCGCGCTTCTGTCCAGGCTTGATGAATTGGCGGCCACGGGCTATCCTGTCCTCGTCGGCCTTTCCAGGAAGTCGTTCATCGGGATGATCACCGGCGCCGCGCCGGCCGACCGGCTCCCCGGCAGCCTTGCGGCCGCCTGCGCCGCCAGGTCAAGGGGCGCAGTTATCTTCAGGGTACACGACGTCGCCGAGACGGTCGCCGCCCTGGCGGTTTTCGACGCGTCGACCGGAGCGATGTCATGAACGCAGTCACGAGCGTCCTCAGCCACTGGGCGCGTCCCGCCCTCGATATAGCGATACTCGCCTACCTCATCTACGGCACCTACCGGCTTCTCATCAAGACGCAGGCCGTCCAGCTGGCCAAAGGTGCGGCCTTGCTCGTGGTGGTGTACGCCGGAGCATTCTTCTTCAAGCTCGATACGCTTTCCTGGGTGCTCAACCTCCTCGCTCCCGGCCTGGTCATAGCGCTTGCCATCATCTTCCAGCCCGAACTGCGCAAGATATTCATCAAGCTCGGGCAGGGCGGCATCTTCAAGCGGGGCCAGGGTCCGCGCTCGACCCAGCTCGACGCGATTCTGCATGCCGCGGAGTTGCTGGCGGAGAAGCGCCGTGGAGCCCTGCTCGCCTTCGTCCGGTTCGTGGCGCTGGACGATATAGTCGAACGCGGCACGAGGATAGACGGCGAGGTGAGCGCCGCTCTGATACTGTCCATCTTCGAGTACGACACGCCGCTCCATGACGGCGCACTGATCATCAAGGAAGGCCGCATCGTCGCGGCCGGTTGTTTCCTTCCCTTGTCGG
>PGXR01000164.1:2449-8894 GCA_002839245.1 Spirochaetae bacterium HGW-Spirochaetae-7
CGGCCTGACCGAGACTGCCGACGCCGTCGTGCTCATCGTCTCCGAGGAGAGCGGGGCGATTTCGCTGGCCTACGACGCGCGTCTGTACTACAACCTGAGCTTGACGGCGCTCCGCAGCCGGCTTGGCCAGCTGCTCGATTATTCGGGCAGGCTGTCCAGCGACGAAGGGGTCTTCGATGAGTAGGCCGCTGTCCGACCGCTTGCTCGCCGACTGGCCGGCCAAGGTGCTTTCCTTGGCAGGCGCAGTGGCGCTTTTCTTTTTCTACCAGCTCAACAGGCTCGAGGAGCGCCCGCTGTCCGTTCCACTCGTCGTCGTATCCAATGAAAACTTCGTGCCGGCCAGCCAGTATCCCCGGACGGTCAGGCTCGTGCTCCGGGGAGAATCCAACGCCATCTATGCCGTACTCGAAGACGACCTGGAAGCGACCCTCGACCTCCGCGGCTATACGAGCGCGGGAGTCTGGCGCGTACCGGTGCGAGTCGAGAAGAAGGGCAGCGCGCTCGGGATCGATCCGCTCGAGATAAGCGTCAATCCTTCCGACGTGGCGATATCGATAGAGCTGCGCGTCGTCAAGGAAATCCAGGTGGTGCCGAGCTTCCGTGGCTACCTGGAGCCAGGCTACGAACTTGCCGGCTTCAAGCTCGTGCCGTCGAGGATCGAGGCCGCGGGGCCGGCGAGCATCATGGAGAAGCTGGAAGACGCGGCCACGGAACCCGTGGAGCTAACCGGCCGGTCCGACAACTTCTCGATACGTACCAAGATCGCCGCGCGCGACCCGCTCGTCAGATTCATGTCCTCCGATATCATCGAATTCAGCGCGGAGGTCAAGAAGGCCCTCGTCTACCGCACCTACCAGGATCTCGAGGTAAGTTACGTCGGGCTTCGGGATGACCTTGTAGCAAAGACTCCCGCGCCCGCGGGCTCGGCAAGGGTCGCAGCCTCGAGTAAGGAACTGGAGAATTTCGTGCCCTCGGCCGGCGTCCTCGAGGCGGACCTCTCGGCCATCACCGAGCCTGGCGTCTATGCGGTCGCCGTCGTGCCCCGCTTCCCCGCGGGCTTCGACGTGGAGACCTGGCTGCCCATGGTGGCGACCATTTCTGTGGAGCGGGTCGCGCCGGGATCCAGGACGCAGGTGCTGCCGTGATACTCGGAATAGGCGTGGACGTAGTACATGTGCGCCGCATCGCGCACTGGATCTCGGTGCCCGGCCTGCCCGAGCGCTTTTTCCATCAGGATGAACTAGCGGCGGCGATGTCGAGGGGCGAGGGAGCCGCGTTGTCGCTCGCTGCCCGGTTCGCCGCCAAGGAAGCCTTCGGCAAGGCGATAGGGACGGGGCTCCGTGGCCTAAGGCTCTCGGATATCCGCGTCATCAACAACCACAACGGCAGGCCGGACATGCGGCTCTACGGGACGGCGCTCGATAAATTCAGGTTGCTCGGCTGTTCGACCATCCACCTGTCACTCACGCACGAACGCGATAACGCCATAGCCATGGTCGTACTGGAGGCATAAGCGCCTGTCGGACTTAGGATCGCAACAAATGTATTTTTGGGGGATCAATGAGAGAAATGCAGATCAAACCAGCGCTTTTTGACCGGACTCGATGCTCTGCGGTGCAAAATCGGCTCGTCAATCGAGCCATACAGGAAGTATGGCCCTCAATCCTCGCCAATTTTTCACTCGCAGATCACCTTCGCCCGATCAAAATCCTAAGTCCGACAGGCTCCTGACGTGCTTAAGATTCAGACCTTCAAGAAGACGGACAAGGAACGCAAGGTTACCTTCTACGCGAAGGAGCCGACCCGCTGTCCCGTATGCGACGCCAGCTTCCGTCGCGAGGAGCTGTTCTCCGGGCGCGTCAACGCCGACGAGATGACCGACGAGCTGCACCGCACCTACAAGCCGCTTCTGGCTTTCGGCGAGGTCAACCCGCTCATCTACGAGATAGAAGTCTGTCCGTCGTGCTTCTACGCGGCGTTCAGGCAGGATTTCATGCCGGCGGGCATCAAGTTCGCTTCCGAGCTGGACAGCCGCATCGACGCGAGGATAGAGGCGGTCCAGAAGGTATTCTCGCCGCTCGACTATCAGTCGCCGCGCGGCTCGCTTGAAGGGGCCGCCAGCTACTATCTCGCGGTGCTGTGCTACGAGCTGTTCTCTAAGGAATTCGCTCCCACCATCAAGTGCGCCATATCCTCGGTACGGGCCGCATGGATGTGCCACGACCTCCATGCCCGCGCGCCGAACGAGAACTGGGATTACGTCGCGGCGTTGCTCTACCGGAAGGCCCGCTTCTACTACCGCTACGCGATAGAACTCGAGCAGACCGGCAAGGAGCCTTACTCGACGCAGCGAAACCTCGGGCCCGATACCGACAAGAATTACGGGCACGAGGGCGTGCTCTACATGGCTGCCATGCTCGAACTCAAGTACGGTCCCTCAGACGATCCGGCAACGCGCCGCGAACGGCTCAAGATGGCCAAGATTTCGGTGGCCAGGATGTTCGGCTTCGGCAAGAAGAACAAGGCAAAACCGGGTCCGCTTCTCGACAAGGCGCGCGAGCTTTACGAAAGGCTCAAGTCCGAATTGCAGGAGGGTGACGACGACGATGAATGATCGCGTCGTCAAGCTGACCGTCGCCTACGACGGCACCGATTTCTGCGGCTGGCAGCGGCAGGCAGGCGTCAGGACAGTACAGGAGGAGATCGAGTCCGCGCTGGCGATAATGCACGGCCACCCGGTTCCGATAGTCGGGGCCGGGCGTACCGATTCAGGCGTCCACGCCGCGGGCCAGGTGGCGCATTTCGTCACCGACATAGCACGCATACCCGCGGACCGCTTCGAGCCGGCGCTTAACCGCCTTATGCCGCGCGACGTTCGGATAGTCCGCGCGGCGGATGCCCATCCCGATTTCCACGCCCGCTTCGACGCGCGCCTGCGGCGGTACCGTTACCACATCAGGACCGGTCCGGCCCAGTTGCCTCATCAGGACCGCTACGCGTGGCGCATCTTCCACCGGCCGGACCTGGCGCGGCTCAACCGCCTGGCGGCCTGCCTGCGCGGGGAAATCGATTGCGGCGCTTTCGCGGCGGCGAAGGATCCCAGCCAGAACCGGTCGCGCTACCTCCACCATGCGGTCTTCAGCGCGGAAGGCGACGGACTGGTCTTCGACATAGCCGCGAACGCCTTCCTGTGGCGGATGGTCCGCTCGCTCGTCGGAACCCTCGTGGAGCTGGAAGCCTCCGGAGCTCCGGAGACGGCCATGCGCGGCATACTTGAATCGGGCGACAGGAACCGGGCGGGCACCACGGCTCCTGCCCGGGGGCTCTTCCTGTGGAATGTCGAATACTACGACCCGCCGACGAGGGCCGGACGCAGGCCCTGCGCATCCGCGGGCGAGGATGCGCCTGACGATGAATAGGCGAATTTCCGCGGTGCTTTTCGACATGGACGGCACGCTTGTCGACTCCGAGCCGGCGTACTGGGAGAGCGACCGGGAATTCCTCGGCCGCTACGGCATCGACTACGACGAGGAGCTCAACTCAACCTTCATAGGCCGCGGCTCGGTTGAGATGTTCAGATCGCTAGAATCGCTGTTTCCTGACAGCCCCGTCAACGCCATGAGCCTCGACGAGCGCGTCAGGCTCAAGGACGAGGCTTTTGCCCTCTACGCGCCTTCCCGGGTGCTGCCGTTCCCTGCCGTCGAGAGGCTGGCGCGCTCCCTTGTCGAGCGCGGCGTATTCATCGCCGTCGCCTCGGGCTCGTCCAGGTCGGTCATCGACCTGATGCTGGAAGCGACCGGCCTCGGCGGACTCTTCCCGCTACGGGTGTCTGCGTCAGAGGTGGCGCGCGGCAAGCCCGAGCCCGACGTGTTCCTGGAAACCGCCAGGCGAGCCGGAGTCGGCCCAGGGAACTGCCTCGTGCTCGAGGATTCGCGTTTCGGCGTGGCCGCAGCCAAGGCGGCCGGCATGGCTTGCATCGCCATGCCATGCCCCGGTTCCCCGGTCCACGCGGACTTCGCCGCCGCCGATTTCGTCGTCGAAGGTGGTGCGGCCTGCCTCGACCCTGACCTGGTCCTGTCGGCCTTCGACTGGGCCACGGAATCCAGCCTGGCCTGAAGCGGCCCGGAAACCTGTCCCCGGTCTTACGACGGCAGCTTCTTGCGAAGGCGAGGCGATGGACCGCTCCCTGTTCCTGGCTTTACCGCGTTCGGGTAGATGGTCATGGTCGGGTACGCGAATTCGATGCCCTCGGCATCGAGCCGTTTCTTGATCGCCACGTACATGTCGTTGTTTCCGTCAAACCACTCGTTGGTAGCAAACCATACGCCGAAGAACAGCCCGATGCCGCTTTCCGAGAAACCCTTGACCATGAACACTGGCGGGGGATTCTTGAGCGCGTTCTGGCAGTTCGCGGCTACATCCATGAGCACGTCTACGGCGCGTTCTATGTCGGTATCGTAGGTGAACAATATGTCGATATTCAGGCGCCGGACCGGGAAGCGTGTGATATTGGACACGTTTGACTTGATGAGGGTCTCGTTGGGGATGCGTATGAGCTGATTGTCGAAGGTCCGGAGCTTCACCGACATGGCATCGATCGAAAAGACCAGGCCCGATGTATCGCCGACCTTTATGACGTCTCCCTGGGCGAACGTTTTTTCGGAAACGATGAAGAAGCCGCTTATGAAATTCGAGACCGAGGTCTGGGCGGCAAAACCTATGGCGATACCGGCTATCCCCGCGGCGCCGAGCAGCGCCGACAGGTTGACCTTGGCTGCGTCCAGGGTGTTTATCAGGATGAAGGCGAAGCCCAGGTACTGCGCCACCTTTACGACCAGCCCTCCGGTCCTGGCATCCATCCTCCTGCTGGTCATCTTCTTCAGGACTGTAATGACCAGACCCACGAACAGCAGCCCCAGCACCAGCGCCAGCGCCACGCGGGCTATCTTGATGGCGGTGTCGATGGTGAACAGCTGCCCGAACAGGCTGTTGGACGGGAAAATCTCCCAGAAGCGGGAAGATGGCTCGGCGACCTGCGGGGCGGACTCGACGACGGTTGCGATTGGGTCCATGTTCAAATCCTCGTCATTGTCTTGAAAAGCTCGAAGGAACGCACGATGAAACGTTCCTCGCCGGATACCAGCGGCCTGGCTATGGTCGTGGCTCCCGGGGGAAGGGGAGCCTGGCCGTCCAGGCTCATCCGTACTCCCGACGAACTGAAGATGAACAGGAGCCGCTCGCTCTGCATGATCGATTCGACTCCGAATATCGAAAGCTGTTCGCCGTAGATGCAGAGGTCGCTGACCAGTACCGGATCGGAGGACGTGTTCCTGAGCCTGACTGGATGCGCCACGTATCCTGGGTGCGCGTTGAAGCTCGAGACGATCGGTTCCCTCGAAGCCAGGAATTCGGCCTCGTCGTAACGGCAGACGACGCCCGCGTCAGGAGTGCCGTAGAGGGTCTTGAACGGCCGCTGCAGGGGGAACGACGCCACCTCCGCCTCGTTGGCCGTGATGCGCACCTGTATCCTCGAAAAGATCCAGCCTTCGAGGGTCGTGCCCGGCGGCAGGAAGAACGATTCCCTCAGGTGCACGCAGACAGGCAATGGCGGGTAGGCTGGCGAGAGCTTGTAGCCGTCGTCCGTGCCAATGTAGAATCTTGTCCACGCGGAGTCGGTCAGCGGAGGAAGCGAAATTCCGGGTTTTTTGCCGGTTGTCCTGGTCCCCGCGGCAGTACTGGGATAGATGGGCATAGCGGCCAGGATGTCGCCTTCGCCGGCTGTATCGACCGCCACGCATATCTTGCTGGTCCCGAGCTCGTGCAGCCTTGTCCCCTCGTTTTTCGGTAGCGTCCAGTGTTTCCATATGGTCATTGCATCTTCTCCGACGTCGTTTGTTGTGCTAAGTCATCGTTGGCTCTATACTGGTGCCCATTATAGGCTTCAACGTAGGTGGGGTAAAGCTCGGCCCCGGGAAAAGGCGCATGGCGATACTGGAAGGCACTGTTCGCACGACGGATCCCGTCAGGCTCGATCGCTATATCGCGGATGAACTCAAGCTCCTCACCCGCAGCCAGCTCAAGCTGCGGTTCGTTTCGTCGCGCGTCGGCGGCAAGCCCGCCAAGCTTTCCCGTTTGGTCGAAGACGGCGACCGTTTCGATATCGTAATCGAGGACGAAGAGGACCACGCCTCGGCCTTCATTCCAGAGGACATCGCGCTGTCGGTTCTCTACGAGGACGACCGGGTCATCGTCATCGACAAGAGCCAGGGAATGGTCGTACATCCGGCGCACGGCAACTGGAGCGGCACGATGGCGAACGCGTTGCTCGGCAGGTTCGCACGCAGCGACGGCGCGCGCAGCGACGGCGCGCCTGGTGACGCGACGCTCCCGAGGGCGGGGATCGTGCATCGCCTCGACAAGGACACCTCGGGGGTCATAGTGGCGG
>PGXR01000165.1 GCA_002839245.1 Spirochaetae bacterium HGW-Spirochaetae-7
TCAGTTGAGGAAGAGGATCCGCAGATTGCTCAGATTGACGCAGATTTATTATTTGCGTATTGATGGATTTTGCGATACTCGCCTTCAACCTGTGATCATAGAACTGAAAGCCTCTGGCTTCCGCAAAGGCTTGTTGTTGAATTTTGGGGCTCAGTCTCTCGGATACAAGCGACTGGTCTTGAATCTGCGGGAATCTGAAAAATCTGCGGATGCATGATTCCTCTTCTTTAGTATCACAGGCCAATGAAAAGGCCGTCCGCGGGGAAACCGTGGACGGCCTTTGTTTCAGGATAGGGTCCGATCAGCGACCGCGCGGGCTGTACAGGTAGTTGAAGTAGTCCATCTTGGTCGAAAGCGTCTTCGTGAAGTTGGGCATGGTCAGTCGATAAGACTCGATGGCGCGCCAGAAGTCGAAGAAGCTCCGGTCGCGGCCGTAAGCATCGGCGTAGACCTTGGTGGCAGTCGCGTCGGCGACTCCCTTGATCATCTCTGATTGCTCATACGCCTTCGACAGTACCGATCGCTGCTCGTTGTCGAGCTTGCCGAGCCATTCGGATTTCTTGCCCTCGCCGAACGACCTGAACGCCTGTGCTATCTGGTTGCGTTCCTTGATCATCCTGTTGTAGACGCTTTCCGTCAGCTCGTCGGAGTACCGGATCTGCCGTGGAACCACGTCGAGTATCTCGATGCCGTACTCGGGGGTGAGCTGGCGTGACATGGCGAGCATTTCCTCAGAAATGCTCCTTCGGCCCTTGGCGATGGTTTCATAGGACGCCTGGGTCTGGGTGAGCTGGCGCAATGAATCAGACCCATCGGCATCGCCTGTCTCGAACGTTTCCTTGGAAGTCGATTGCAGGATGTCGTTGGAGTTGCGTACGGCTTCCCTGAGGTAATTCGATGAAATGACTGTGCGGATGGCACTGTCGATGACGTCATCGAGCTTTCCGAAAGCACCCGACATCGTGGATACCGATTCGTAGAACTGGATCGGATCGACTATGCGCCAGCGTGCGGTGGCGTCTACCCAGATGAACTGGTTTTCCCTTGTCGGGATTCTCTGAGCCTCGCCGTCCCATGACATCACCTTCTTGGGATAGATGACGACGTTGTCTATGAACGGAGTCTTGAATTTCAGGCCTGCATTCGTCTCAGTCTTGGTGATCTGTCCAAAGCGGACCACGAGGGCCTGATAGCCCTCCTGCACGACGAAGAACGGGCCCATCATTACGAACAATCCCAGGAGGACCACTACGACTACCAGAACGGTTATGAGTTTTTTCATTTCGTGCCTCCAGTCTGGGTACCGAGGCTCTTTATCGGCAAGAAATTGCCAAGCTCGCTGTCGATCAATTCGACGCCCTTTTCGTTCGCGAACACGGACTCGATCATCTCGTAGTACAGTCGGTCCCGGGTAACTTCCGGCGACTTCCTGTACTCCTCGTAAACGGCCTTGAAGCGGGCGACGTCGCCGCTTGCCTTGTTGACGCGCTCGGTCGCGTAACCCTTGGCTACCTGTACCATAGCGTCAGCCTGGCCCGTGGCCTTCGGGATTTCCTTGTTGTATGCTTCCTTGCCTTCACTTATGAGCCTGTTCATATCCTGGATCGCCTTGTTTACATCCTCGAACGCGGCTTGTACGCCGGCGGGCGGCACGATGTTCTGCAGCTTGACGGCGATGATGTCTATGCCCAGTCCATAGCTCTTGAGCGTGCTGTTCATCAGCTCGGTGCCGGCCTGTTCTATGGCCACTCGCTGCGAGCCCATGACGTCGAGAATCGTCCTGTCGCCCACCAGCATGTTGATCACCGACTGGCTGATGTCCCTGATGGTCTTGTTCCTGTCCTCGACGTTGAAAAGCCATGCCTTCGGATCGGATATCCTGTACTGGATGATCCATTCGACATCGACGATGTTGAGGTCGCCGGTGAGCATTGTTGATTCTTCTGGGAATGAACGCTCGTTGTACGTGGTCTGGACCCCCGCCTTGTCGGTCCTGAAGCCGAACTGTTCGGTCTGGACCACCCTGGTGCTTACGTTGAAGTTTTTCTCGATTCCGAGTGGCCACTTGAAGTGCAGGCCAGGTTCGGCGATGCCGGTAAACTTGCCGAGCGTCAGCATCACGGCTTCTTCCGTCTGGTCTACGACGAAGAAGCTGGTCGAGAAAAATCCAACTACGACTACTGCAACGATGATCAGTATTATCATGCTCAGTTTTACCGGTCCCTTGATCGGCGTCACGTTTCTATCTGCCATGGAGCCTCCTTGCCATTGTTTAGGGTACCGCTGACACGGACGTTAATCAAGGTGATGGGGGCAATATGAGTGCAATTCCTCCCCGGCTCAGGTAATCGGGGGCATTCGGCGTGTCCAGTCCTCGCCGAATAGCCGGGCTATAGCCTGTGAGGAGGCGGGCGGCAGGGGAGCCGAGACGCGGAGGCCATCCGGGGATCCGACGCCAGGCGGCGTTACGAGCATGGCGCTATGGAGTATGTAACCCCCGCTCATGGACTGGCCGCCGTACTTGATGTCGCCTGCTAGCACGTAACCGTGGGCCGCGGCCTGGGCACGTATCTGGTGCGTTCTGCCTGTACCGAGCCGTACGAGCGCCAACGTCAGGCCATTCGTGCGCAACAGGGGAATGGCTCGGGTCTCGGCCCGGCGCGGTTCCGCGCCGTGACCAGGAGCCCTGTCGCCAGGTGCTCCGACGGAGCTGGTCCTCGACGCGTCATCCCGGGTCAGCTCGTCAATCCATAGTTCTTCGCCAGGCAAGGTGCCTTCGAGCATGGCGATGTACGACTTTCCGACCAGTCCGCTACGGATAGCCTGGCTGAAGGTGATGGCGCCGGCAAGACTGGCAGACACGGCCAGGGCACCCGAGGTATTCCTGTCGAGACGGTGGAGCGGAGCCGGGGTAAACGCCAGCGACGCTGCGATGCGGTCGGCAAAGTAGGCTATGGCCGCCTCGTCGATTCCGCCGTGACCATGCGACAGCATCCCGCGCGGCTTGTTTATGATCACGAGGTCGGGCGTCTCGACTATAATCAAGCCAGCGAAAAACGCTGCCGCAGAACGGCTGGTCCCTTCGTTGCCGCCGGCGATGATTCCGGTTCCCCGGCTGGCCACCATGTTTCCAGGGAGGTCAGCTAGGCGGACTTCGATTGTCTCGCCGGCTACGGTGCGGTGCGCGCCGTCGACCCTTTTCCCGGAGACCCGTACGGCTCCGTCGCGGAAAAGCCGGTATATCATCGAGAGGGGCATCGAGGCCAGCAACGACCGCAGAATGCGGTCCAGCCGGCGGCCAACGTCATCAGGACCTATTACGAATGTTAGCGTTCGGAAAGTCATACATGCATTTCCTGGGTAAATCACCTTCATGCTGGCCGCCGAAAACCCGATTTCCTTGCGCGGTGCTGCCTGGATATGGCACAAGGTCGAGGACGGCTTGACAAGGATTGCAATTATAACTGAAATTCCATTGATGGAAAACCACAAGGCGTTGATGATTACTGCACTATTGCGTAACGCCGTGTTCGTTTCGGCGGTATTGAGCCTCTTCTCCGCCCAATTCGCCAAGGCGCTCATAGTATTGCTCACCAATCGCAAGGCAGGCATAAGGGAAATATTTTCGATCCTCCTCTGGCGCACCGGGGGCATGCCTTCGAGCCACAGCGCCCTGGCCATTTCGATCACGACTTCAGTTGCCTTCTCAAGCGGCTTGTCATCGGATATTTTCGCCCTTTCGTTCTTTTTCGCCTTGGTGGTCATCCGGGATGCCATGGGCGTCCGCCGTTCAGCTGGGTTGCAAGCCAAGGCTCTCAATTCCCTCGGGCTCAGGATACAGCGGCGTTTCCATATTCCATTCAGGCCAGTCAAGGAAATAAACGGCCATACCTTGCCCCAGGTGTTCGCAGGCAGCATCATGGGCTTTTTCATCGCTCTGGCGGTGAATACACTGTAGCCGCGTGTCCATGATTATCCGCGCTTCCTCCACGCTGGCGCTCTACGCCGCCTTGTCAATTATCCTGGCCTCCGTCTCATTGACGGGCTGCGGCGCAGGTCATGGAGATGTCAGGCTGGTCGCCTTTCCGGCCGCGGCGGGCGAACAGAGAGTGCTCGATGCCCTTTCCTCGAAGGGTGTCGTGGATGCAATCGGCTCTTCCAACGCCGTCGTCCCCCTGAGTGACTATTCCGCCATCGTAATGGTGCCGTTCGGCAACGCTGAGCAGCGCAGTTCAGGGGGCGACCCCCGCCGTACGCCGCTCATCGACGAGCTTGAACGCAGGTTCAACGTGGCGGGACCCGGAGGAACTACGTGGCAAGTCGTCCATATATCCGGTTCCTCGCCCGGAAAGGACAAGGCCGTCAAGGACGCCCTTGATTCGCTCGCCGTTGAATGGGCGTGGGACGCTCCCGCGAGGCGGTCGGGATCAAAGTACCTCTGGCTGCCCGCCGTCTTCTGGGCGGCATGGCTTGTCTCGAGGAAGCCGCGCCTGAATCGGGCCGGTCGCTCCATGCTGGCAATCGCCTGGCTGCCGGTACTGTTGGCGTCGAGCCCTCTTTCGGCAATTCTGGTCGTAGTGCTTGAAGCCGCCACCGCGACAGCCTATCCATTGTTCCGCTCGGGTTCGCTTTCCCGGCTCGTACCGGCCTTATGGCCCTATGCCGCTGCTGTTTTGGGAATCGCTTGCCTGGAACCAGGACTGCTGTCGTACCTTGCCGCATCGGCTGCGCTCATGTGCGGCTTCGGGTATCTGCTCCCCCATGTCGAGCGACTGTCACTTCGGCGATGGTTGCATGAGCCGCCCAGGTTCAAGCCACTGACCGGGGCGGGCCTGTCCGCTGCTTCAAGCGTGACGAGACGCGCGGCCCTGGTGCCGGCGGCGGCGATACTGATAGTCGCCGTAGCTTTCCCTGGGCTGCCGTCGAGCCGTGACGGAGCGGCTGAGCCAATGATGATCGAGACCGGCGCCCGCAGCGGAAGCCCGGGAGCCAGTGCCATTATGGATGAGCACCTGGCATACCAGTACGCTCTGACTTTCGGACGACTCGGGGAGGCTGCGTGGGGCGACCGCTCGTTTTCAAGCGCATACCGTTACAGCGAGGAGTCCGGACGGCTGTCGATACGCGACCCTGACAATGGCGACCTGGAGGGTCTTACCCTTCTCGAGGCCAGATTGGCCGGCCATTTCGATGCTGCCTTGACGGTGCTCGCCGATCGCCGGCCCTTGCGGGTAGCGGACGATAAAAAGAAATTGCACACCGGCGACTGAATGCCCTTGCACTGATGGACCTGTTTTTCTATATAATAGGCAGGATTATTGACTGAAATCGATTCGAAGAACCGGTTTGCTTGTGCGAACCTTGAACACACTTGAACCGGCGGCGACGACCGGCTCGATCGGGCAGGATGCATGACAAAAGCTCGCGGTTTCAAGCGCGGAGGCATTACTTTGGATCATCGCGTCCAGATGCACGCGGGTTCAATGGAAAACGCTTTCCTGCCGATGAATGCCGTCGTCATATTGAGGGAGACCAAGGAGGCCATCGAGCCGAATCCGGTCGTCAAGGTTGGCCAGGAAGTCCGCGAGGGGCAGCTCATCGCCAAGTCATCGAGACGGGGTTCCTCAAACGTGCATTCCCCGATTCCGGGCATAGTCCGCCGTATCGAAACCGTCAGGAGGCCAGGTGGCTACGATGCGCGGGCCATAACCATCTCACTCGAAGGCGCGTTCAGCGTATCGGGAAAAAGGCCGGAACGCTACCTTTGGAAATCGCTCAACAAGGCGGATATCGTCCATATCGTACAGGACAAAGGAATAGTCCACGTCTCGAGCGGGCAGCCGCTGTCGGAAAGCATTGCCGATCAGGCCTTGCGGCCCGGCTTTACCATGGTCGTCAGCGCGCTCGAGATGGATCCGTACAGAAGGACCGAGGAAGTGCTCCTCGCGTCGCGGCTCGAGGATGTCATCGACGGATGCGCCATCGCAGCACGCATGGCAATTCCCTCGCGCATAGTGATCGCCATCGACGAATACATGTCAGCGGCCGTCACGGAAAGGCTTCAGTCCGTCCTGACGGCATCAGGGCTTGATGCAAGCGTCCAGGCTTTCAGGCGCCGATTTCCGCAGGAGATGCCGTCGCAGATAGCCGAGGCTCTAGGCCTGGACGTCTCGACCCTGTTTGTCCTCGAGCCGAGCACGCTCATCGCCCTGCACGACGCCGTCGTTTCAAACAAGCCACACATCGAGCAGTATGTCTATGTTGGTGGCGGCGCGATCAAGAGGCCGGCCATCCTGAAGGCGCGCATCGGAGCTCCGATAGGCGACCTGATAGAGGAATGCGGCGGATTTTCAGGTCCGCCCGATACCATAGTCATAGGCGGACCTTTCAGGGGCAGGGCAGCCAT
>PGXR01000166.1 GCA_002839245.1 Spirochaetae bacterium HGW-Spirochaetae-7
GGTTATGCGCAGGTCGCCCGATACGACGACGGCATTGCCCGAAAGGATGGCGCGCTCGCGCCCCTTGACCATGGCGCCGGACATGGTGTTTGCGGAAAACGAGAAGTCTTCGGCGAAAGACGGCAATAATGCCGCAAAGGCCAGCGCCGCGGCCAGCACCGCAGAGCGCCGCGTCATGGCTCGTCCTTTGGAGTCACGTAGCGGCCATCCGCGCGGTTGCCGAACCGGAAAGAGCGCCGTTTTGCGTCAGCCGTGAAACCGGAACCCGAAAGCCACGTACCGTCGTCGTCGCGCAACGTCGTCACCGTTTCGGCGCGGCTGGCCAGCTCCTTGGCCTCGCCGTCCCAGGAGAGATAGCCCGACTCGACGGTCATGGCGTCCCCGGTAGAATGGAAACGCACCGAGCCGGATAGTTCGGCGCTCTCGGTATCGGTGTGGAAAACGGCCGACTCTGCCTTGCCGTCGGCGTTCACGGCACCCGAGCCGTCGGCCTTGTACTCGACAAAACGTACGGCGGTCAGTTTCAGCAGTTTAAGCGACTGGTACGCCTCTCCCCGGTCGGCCTCAAGCTTGAAACGGGGAGAACCGTTTTCTACTACCGTATGCGAGAACCCGAACACCACGGTGTCCGGCACGTCTTCCCCGAAATCATCGGAGAGCGGGGTGCCGTAGTCGAGGCTGCAGGCGGAAGCAAGAAGCGCTGCCAACGCAACCAGGCCAAGCGCTCGCAGGAATGCGGTTCCTCCCGGTTCAACCACGAGCCCTCTTCTCGCCATACGCGATGGAAGCCTTGATGAAGGCGGCAAAAAGCGGGTGCGGAGCCAGCGGCTTTGACTTGAACTCGGGATGGTACTGGACCCCGACTCCCCATGGATGGGATGGCCATTCGAGGCTTTCGACGAGTTCGCCGTCAGGCGTGAATCCCGCTATGACCATGCCGGATTTCTCGAAATCCGCCCGCCAGGCGTTAGAGAATTCGTATCGGTGGCGATGCCGTTCGGAGACCTTGACCGCGCCGTAGGCCAGGGCCGGTTTCGAGCCTTCCTTGAAAAAGGTGTCGTTGCACCCGAGCCTCATCGTACCGCCGAAATTCTTGACGTCGACCTGGTCCTCCAGGAGGCTGACCACGGCATGGCCGGCATCCGGGTTGAACTCGGCCGAGTCGGCGTCGGCCCAGCCAAGCTTGGTCCTGGCCCATTCTATCGCCATGATCTGCATGCCCAGGCACAGGCCGAAATAGGGCATGCCGTTCTCCCGCGCCCACCTGGCGGCGGCGACCATGCCGTTGATGCCGCGCTGGCCGAAACCGCCGGGCACCAGCATGCCGTCGATACCGTCAAGCAGCGCTCCGGCGTCGGCTCCGTCCGCCTCGAACCGGCTCGAATCCAGCCTGACTATCTCGACCCCGGCGTCATTGGCTATGCCGCCGTGAGACAGGGCTTCCCAGACTGATTTGTAGGCGTCGTGCAGGTCCATGTACTTGCCGATGACCCCGATGCGTATCCGTCCCTTGGGCTCCGTGAGCTTGCGGACGACTTCCTTCCAGGCCTTGAGGTCGGCATGGCGGCTCTCGACGTTCATTTTCCTGAGGAGGAACTGGTCGAGTCCCTGTTCGTGGAACACCAGGGGAATCGAGTATATCGTCGCCGCGTCGCGCGCCGATATCACGCCTTCATACTCGACGTTGGTGAAAGCGGCGAGCTTGCGGCGCAGGGACTCGTCCAGACCCGCGCCGGATCGGCACACCAGGACGTCGGGCTGGATACCGACCTCCTGGAGTTCCTTGACCGAGTGCTGGGTCGGCTTTGTCTTGAGCTCGCCGCCTGAAACCTCGGGCACGAGCGTCACGTGGACGCTCGCGGCGTCCTGCCTGCCGTATTCGTGGATAAGCTGCCTGGCCGCCTCGAGGAACGGCACGCTCTCCATGTCGCCGACGGTGCCGCCGATCTCGACGATGGTAAAGTCGACGTCGGGGTCCTTGCCCACGGCGACGATGCGCGCCTTGATCTCGTCGGTGATGTGCGGCACGACCTGGACCGTCTTGCCGAGGAAGCGGCCTTCGCGCTCCTTGTTGATGACCTCGCGGTAGACCTGTCCGGTCGTGACCGAGTTGGCCCTGGAATTCGGCGCATTCGTGAAGCGGGCATAGTTGCCTAGATCAAGGTCCGTTTCGGCTCCGTCGTCGGTCACGTAGACCTCGCCGTGCTGGTAGGGGTTCATGGTACCCGCGTCCACATTCAAGTAGGGGTCGATCTTGATCATGCGGACCGTCAGTCCGCGAGCCTCAAGGAGGCTGCCGATCGATGATGCGGTGATGCCTTTTCCCAGCGAGGAACAGACGCCACCGGTCACGAAGATAATCTTCTTCATGGGAATCCATTATCCGCCGCAACCGGCGGGCGGGTCAAGCGCCCCGTAGGCGTTGCGAGCAGGATAACGGCTACTCTTCCTTGAGCATTCTTACGACCTCGGCGGGACTGCGACAACCAGCCAGTGCCGAGCAGAAAGCCTTGGACCGCGACATGCGCGCTATTTCGGCCAGGGCTTCGATGTGGGGGCCCGCCTTGTCCGGCGGCGCCAGGATGAGAAAGAGGAGCCTGGCCGGCTTCCCGTCCATCGAGCCGAATTCGACGCCGTCGGGCGATACGCCTATGGCTATCGTCAGCTCGCGCGCCGCTATCGTCTTGCCGTGCGGCACCGCGATGCCCTCTTCGAGCCCCGTGGAGCCCCTGGCCTCGCGGTCCAGGACAGAGCGGTACGCCGTCTCGGCATCCAGTATCTTGCCTGCCTGAGCCAGCGTGTCCACGAGCTCGCGTATCGCCGCTTCCTTGCCGGTCGCCTTCATCGGAGCCCGGACGACGGATTCTTCAATCAGATCGATAAGTGCCATAGCCGCCTTTCTATTCCAAGGCCTCGTAGAGGTCCCAAATCTTGTCTTCGCCCTTGGCGACGAGGACAGGGCATTGAACGTTCCTCATGGCCCGTTCTGTTTCATTGTAGAGCTCGTCGCGCCTGCTCCGAATCTGCGATATCTCGCCCAGCACGAGCAGGTCGATCCCGAGTTCCGTCACCTTGGCCTTTATCTCGATATGTACTGCGCCAGATGACTTTTCGGTACTTACCGGTACTCCCTTGCGACGCGCCAGCTCGCGCACGTGGTTCAGGTACCTGCTCGCGTCGCCGTCGAGGTCACGCCGGTATTCTTCCTGCTCCGATTCGAGGAATATCCTCGACTTCACGAGTTCCGCCAAGGCCCTCGTATCCACCACGTACAGGGCGTACAGTTCGGCGCCGAGGGCCTTGGCCAGCACGATCGCGTACTGGGCCGCGGTAATCGACTGCTCCGAGCCATCGACGTAGACCATGATCTTGCGTATCGGCCTCGTCATTCTTGCGGTACCTCCGGTTCTTGTTTGGAAAGTCTGTCCTTGACCATCTTCATGAGCACGAACATGTCGCGTTCGCTCTCTTCCAATCTATTCTGTATATAATGCAGCGATTCGTCCAGTTCGGGTATGGCTATTTTCTCCAGCGCGTTGACTTTTCTGATGGTCTTGCGGACTTCCCTTGCCAGCCTGACTATCGACACCTTGAGCTCGGCCATTCGCCCCAGGAGCCCGAGCGCCTCCCTGAAGGCGACGACCGCCCCGTCCATGCTGGCGCTCGTGTCCATCGGGCTATAATACGGAGCGCCGTCGACGAAGGCCGTCTCCACGACCGGCAGGGCCACGCCCATCACCCTCCGTTGCCTGAGCGTTATCGTCGATCTTACATCGATGGCGCTCGCCAGGGCTCCCACCTTGAGCCTCCCCATCGCCAGCACGGAATCCTCGAGACCGGAATACGCCTTGGCCAGCGCCGCTTCCACCTTGGACTCGTACTCCACCGCCTGGTCGACCAGGTTCAGCAGCTCGAGCACCAGGATGTTCCGCTTCTGATCGAGGAGCTCGTGCCCCATCTTCGCGAATTTGAGTTCATCGCGGAGCCTGATCAGGTTGGTCTTGGTCGGCGCTGCGTTCTTCACGGGGTCGCGTCTCCATGGTAATGGACGTTCAGCTCTTCCTCCGTGACGCGGTGGAGTTCGTCGGCGGGCAGGAGCCGCAGGGCCTCCCAGCCCAGGTCGAGCGTCTGCTCGATGGTCCTCTCCTCGTCCTTGCGCTGGCTGACGAACTTGCGCTCGAAATACTCGCCGAACTCCATGTACTGGTGGTCGAGCGGCGTCAGCTCCTCCTCGCCGATGACCGAGGCGAGGTTGCGCACGTCCTTGACGTAGCTGTAGGCGGCGAAGAGCTGGCTGGCGAGATGGGGGTGATCCTCCCGCGTCATGCCCTCGCCTATGCCGTCCTTCATGAGGCGGGACAGCGAAGGCAGTCCGGCGACCGGCGGGTATATGCCGCGTCCGCTCATCTCCCGCTCGAAGACTATCTGGCCCTCGGTGATGTAGCCCGTGAGGTCTGGTATGGGGTGCGATATGTCGTCGTTGGGCATCGTCAGGATGGGGAGCTGCGTGATCGACCCCTTGATTCCCTTTATCATGCCGGAACGTTCGTACAGCTCGGCCAGGTCGGAGTAGAGGTAGCCCGGGTAGCCCTTGCGCGACGGTATCTCGCCGCGCAGGGTTGAAATCTCGCGTAGCGACTCGCAGTAGTTGGACATGTCGGTCATCACGACCAGGACGTGCAGCCCCCTGTCGTACGCCAGGTGCTCGGCCAGGGTCAGCGCCGTGCGCGGCGTGATGATGCGCTCTATCGACGGCGCGTCGGCCAGCGACAGGAAGAGCGCGACGTTTTCAAGCGCGCCGGTCTCCTCGAACGACTTCGTGAAGAAGCGCGCCACGTCGTGCTTGACGCCCATCGCCGCAAAGACGACGGCGAAATCGGTAGCGCCGCCATGAAGCTTTGCCTGCCTGGCGATCTGGGCCGCCAGCTCGTTGTGGGGAAGGCCGTTGCCGGAGAATATCGGTAGCTTCTGGCCGCGTATCAGCGTGTTCATGCCGTCGATCACCGATATGCCGGTCTGGATGAAGTCCCGCGGATACTCTCTCGCGGTCGGGTTGATGGGTCTGCCGTTGATGTCAGGCTCCGCGTCAGCCATCGGCGACGGACCGCCGTCCGTGGGTCGCCCGAGGCCGTCGAACACGCGCCCGAGCATCTTGTCGCTGACGCCCACCGTCAGGGGCTTGCCCCGGAACCGTGTCTTGGTGTCGGGCATCGTCAGCCCGTGGGTACCCTCGAAGACCTGGACGACGACCACGTCGTCGCTCGTATCGAGAACCATGCCCAGCCTGGTCTTGCCTTCCGCGTCGACGCATTCGACGAGCTCGCGGTAGCCTACCGGATGGGTGCCGCGAACGAACACCAGGGGTCCGTCTATCTTGGAGGCGCCGACGTATTCCCTGCCGGCCATCAGCTTTCGCCTGTCGAGTTCAGGCATATATGGCCTCCAGTTGGTCGATGCCGCGCTCCAGCCTGGCCAGGATGCGGTCGAACTCCGCTGGCGCTTCGTTGGGCACGGTGAACTTCATCTTGACTATCTCCTGGACCGCCTTGACGCGCTTGAGCTTGACGAGGGTGACGCCGCGCTTGATCGCGGCCTGGCCCCGCCGCCAGTATGTCATGATGATGGTAAGCATCATGAGCTGCTTTTCAACCGTCGAGTAACGGTCGATGTCGTCGAAGGCGTTCTGCTGCAGGAAGGCGTTCTTGAACATCGTGCACACTTCTATGACGAAGCGCTGGCTGTCCGGAAGGGCGTCGGGGCCGACGAGCTTGACCACCTGCAGCAGCCTGACTTCCTTCTGGAGCAACTCCATGATCTCCTCGCGCTCCGTCGCCCAGGTCGGGCCGACGCGTTCCTCCCACCACGGCTTCACGTCCTCGAGGTATTCGCTGTAGCTGTCGAGCCACGAAATGGCCGGGTAATGGCGCGCGTTGGCGAGCTGGCGGTCGAGGCCCCAGAAGCAGCGCACGAAGCGCTTGGTGTGCTGGGTGACCGGCTCGGAGAAGTCGCCGCCGGGCGGGCTGACCGCGCCGATGATGGTCACCGAGCCGTCGGCGCCCGACAGCGTCTCGACGTAACCGGCCCTCTCGTAGAACTCGGCTATCCTCGTCGGCAGGTAGGCGGGGAAACCTTCTTCCGCCGGCATTTCTTCCATGCGTCCGGACAGTTCGCGCAACGCCTCGGCCCAGCGCGAGGTGGAGTCGGCCATCACCGCCACGTGGTAGCCCTGGTCACGGTAGTACTCCGCCAGGGTGACGCCGGTATAGACGCTCGCCTCGCGCGCCGAAACCGGCATGTTCGACGTATTGGCTATCAG
>PGXR01000167.1 GCA_002839245.1 Spirochaetae bacterium HGW-Spirochaetae-7
GCCCGCCCCGGACGCCCGCACCGCCTACCGGGCCCTCCACCAAGCCATGGCCGCCGGCCTCGTACGCGCCTGCCACGACCTGTCGGACGGCGGTCTCGCCGTGGCGGTCGCGGAGATGTGCCTGGGAGGCCGCAGCGGAGCGGCAATCTCCATCGGCGACGCACCCGCGTCCGGCGCTGCATCCCGCGCCGCGACGGCAACGCTGTTCGGCGAGACAAACGGCTGCCTGCTGGCCGAAGTAATGCCGGCTTCGGCGGCGGACTTCGAGCGCATCATGGCCGGTTCCCCGCTGGCGCGCATCGGCTCGACGAACGACTCCGGCCGGCTGGAGCTGTCCGCGGGCGGCGAATCAAGCGCTATCCAGGTCGACGACATGGCCAGGGCGTTTTCCGGCGCAAGGAGCCAACGATGAGCAAGCCCAGGGCGCTCGTGCTGCACGCCGCCGGAACCAACCGCGACCCCGACGCCTGCGTCGCCCTCGAGATGGCAGGAGCGGCGCCGGAGATAGTCCACGTCAACGCGCTCCACTCCGGGGAGCGCCGCCTGGCCGACTACGCGATGCTCGTCATACCCGGCGGATTCTCCTATGCCGACGCGCTCGGCGCGGGCAGGTTGTTCGCCCTGGACCTCGCCAGCTATTTCGCCGACGAGGTGGCCGGGTTCGTGGCCGCCGGCAAGCGGCATCCTCCCAGGGATGCCGAGCATCCTCCCAGGGATGCCGAGCATCCTCCCAGGGATGCCGAGCATCCTCCCAGGGGCGCCGGGCATCCTTCCGGGGATGCCCGGAGGCGCGACGCTTGCGCGCAACGGGAATGGCCGATTCGAATGCAGGTGGACGACCATGGTCGCCCCCCCCTCCAACAGCATCTGGACAAGGGGCTTGCCCGGCCCGCTGTCATGCCCGATAGCCCACGGCGAGGGCCGTTTCCTCGTCGAGCCGGTATCGACCATCGGCGAGCTGCGCGCGGCCGGCCAGCTGGCGCTGTTCTACGCGGATGCCGGCGGGTCGCCTGCCGGCGGCGCGTATCCTGCCAACCCCAACGGCTCGGCCGCCGACATTGCGGGCGTCTGCAACCGGGCAGGAAACGTGCTCGGCCTGATGCCTCACCCGGAGAACAACGTCGTCGCCCGCGCCCGCGACGGAAAGTCCAGGCAAGCGTCGACCCGGGCCTGCCTGACGCTCTGGAAAAATGGCGTCGATTATGCGAAGGACCTATAATATAAATATTGTCACAGAGATACAGGGACAGGGAGAAAATGAGTTGAAGGCAAGGATGAAGCAACGTGGATGTGGCAAGAAATGCCACATCTCTCTATTTTTTTCGTAACTATTCAGTACCTCAATTGAGGAAGAGGATCCGCAGATTACGCAGATTGACGCAGATTTGTAATTTCCGTATTGCTGGATTTGCGATACTTGTCTTTAACCAGTGGAAAAGAGCAGGGCAATGACCCACGAAAGAAAGCTCATGGGAGGGAAATGGCAACTTCGGATGTCAGCGATCCCGATACATACGCCATCATCGGAGCGGCTATGGTCGTTCATCGGGAACTTGGCTGTGGTATTCTCGAAGCGGTCTGCCAGCTGGCTTCGGCAAAGGCTTGTTGTTGAATTTCGGGGTGCAGTCTCTCGAGTACAAGCGACTGGTCTTGAATCTGCGAGAATCTGCGTAATCTGCGTAATCTGCGAATGCCTAATTCCGCTTCCTCTTCATCGCTATCTCTGTTTATCAGGCTCCAGGGGCAATATATTTGTGTACGGGGTAAAATGGGTTGCTTTGTTGCGGGAAAGCACCTGAATAGTTACCGTTTTTTCTACCTCTGTGCCTCTGTTTCTCCATGGTTTGAGTTTCATCTCCCTCATATAGATGACATGCAGGAGGCGTTATGGCAGCTTTCAAGGATTGTGAAGTTGGCTTGCCAGGCAAGCGGTCGGGCAAGGTGCGCGACTGGTACGCCCTCGGCGGCGGCCGACGGCTTATTGTGACGACAGACCGGCTGTCCGCCTTCGACAGGATGCTGGCGGCGGTGCAGTACAAGGGACAGGTATTGAACCAGCTGTCGGCTTGGTGGTTTGCCCGGACGGCCGACATCATCGGCAACCACCTGGTCTCGGTGCCCGACCCCAACGCCATCGTCGCCCTCGAGGTCGAACCGCTGCCGGTCGAGGTAATCGTCCGAGGTTTCATCACCGGCGTGACGACGACCGCTCTGTGGTACCGCTACTCGCTCGGCGAGCGGTCGATATACGGCTACGACTTTCCCGATGGACTCGGCAAGAACGACGCGCTCCCCCGAGCCATCATCACGCCGACTACCAAGAGCGGGCCGACGGGCCACGACGAGCGCCTGACCTGCGCCGAGGTCGTCAGCCATGGACACCTCGACGAGGGGGCCTGGGACACGGTGAGCCGCGCAGCCCTGGCTCTCTTCGCCCGCGGCCAGGAGCGGGCCGCGGCGGCCGGCCTCATCCTGGTCGACACGAAATACGAATTCGGCCGTGCGCCAGACGGCTCCATACTCCTGATCGACGAGGTGCATACGCCCGACTCGTCGCGGTACTGGAAGGCCGGTACATACGCCCGGCGTCTATCCGACGGACTTGAGCCCGAATCGTTCGACAAGGAGTTCGTGCGCCTCGCCTATTCCAGGCTCGGCTACCGAGGCGACGGTCCCGTGCCCGTCGTGCCCGATTCGCTGTGGGAAGAAACGGGTTCGCTGTACCGCTCGGCCTACGAGCAACTGACTGGCATGGCCTTCGAGCCCGGGGACTACCCTGTCGGCCCCAGGCTGGAGGGAAACCTGCGCGCGGCGGGGATACTGCGATGAACAAGCCGCGCGTCGTCATCATCATGGGTTCAAAGGCCGACCGGGAACACTGCGCCAGAATCGCGGCAGCCCTCGACGCTTTCGGCATCGGGTACGAGACAAGGATAGGCTCGGCGCACAAGACGCCGGGGCATCTGGCTACGATGCTCGCCGAATACGAAGCTGCAGGCGGGCCGAGGGTATATATCACGGTCGCCGGCCGCTCGAACGCGCTTTCCGGATTCATCGACGGCGCGGTGGACTCGCCGGTCATCGCCTGCCCGCCGACGCCGGATTCCTTCGGCGGCGCGGACCTCTGGTCGTCGGCCAGGATGCCCGGCGGCATTGCTCCGGCGCTTGTCATGGACCCGGCCAACGCGGCCCTGCTGGCCGCCAAGATGCTCGGACTCGCGGACCCCGAACTGGCCGATCGCGTCCGCGACTTCCGCAAGACCAACGCAGACGCCATCATCGCCGACGATGCCGCCTCGCTCGCCGCTGCCGGCAGCGTGGTCCTGGGGGGGCGGCTCGCGTGATCAACGACGACAAGGCCCGGGAGGAATGCGGAGTCGTCGCCATCCATATCGGTACCGACGACCTGTCATCAACCGCTCCGGCCCGCGCCGCGTTCTACGCGCTGTTCGCGCTTCAGCACCGCGGGCAGGAATCGGCTGGGCTGGCGGCCACCGACGGACGGCACATGTCCATGCGAAAGGGCCTGGGGCTGGTGTCGCGCGCGTTCGCCGAGGACGACATGGCTTCGCTGCGCGGCTTCGCGTCGATCGGGCACACCCGCTACTCGACCACCGGCGAGCCGAGCGTCCGCAACGCCCAGCCGTTCCAGGTCGAGACCCAGCACGGGCCTCTGGCCCTGGCGCACAACGGCAACCTCGTCAACGCTCCCGAGCTCAGGAGAGGCCTCCTCGAGCGCGGCGTCGGGTTGAGCTCGTCGTCGGACACCGAGGTGATGATCATGATGCTGGCCGCCGCGCCGGGCGAGTCGTGGCCCGAGCGCATGGCCTGTTGCATGCGACAGTGGCAGGGCGCCTTTTCCTTCGTCGTGCTTACCAGGGACGCGGCGTACGCGGCCCGCGATCCATGGGGCTTCAGGCCGCTGTGCGCGGGCAGCCTTCCCGGAGGCGGGTCGGCGGCGGCGAGCGAGAGCTGCGCCCTCCTGACCCTGGGTTGCCGCGACGCCGCCGACGTCGGCCCCGGCCGCATCGTCGAACTGGGTCCCGGCGGGCCGGTCGACCGCGGAGACATCGAGCCGGCGCCCAGGCAGGCGGCGTGCGTCTTCGAGTACGTGTACTTCTCCCGCCCTGACAGTGTCTGGAACGGAGCGGGCATCCACGAGGTGCGCAGGCGATTTGGCGCCGCGCTTGCACTCGAGTCTCCCGCGGACGCCGATGTCGTGATCGCCGTACCCGATTCGTCGATATCGGCGGCGATAGGCTTCGCGCAGGCTTCCGGCTTGCCCTACGACGAGGGCTTCGCCAAGAACCGCTACATCGGCCGCACCTTCATCCAACCCACGCAGGCGCTGCGCGACCAGGGTGTCGCGCTCAAGTTCAACGCCATGCCGGGCACGGTTCGCGGCAAGCGCGTCGCCATAATAGACGACAGCATCGTACGCGGCACGACGACAGGTCCCCTCGTCCGCCTCCTGCGGAAAGCCGGCGCGGCGGCGGTGCACGTCCGCATCGCCTGCCCGCCCATCAGGCATCCTTGCCACATGGGCGTGGACATGGGTTCGTACGAAAACCTCGTAGCGCATCGCCTGTCGGTGGACGAAATACGGCTGCACACGGACGCGGACACCCTGGCGTACCTGTCGCACGAGGGAATGATGCTCGCTCTCTCCGAGGCGGGAGCTCTGGCCGGGCCGGGGCCGTCGGGAGGATTCTGCTCCGCCTGCTTCACCGGAGACTATCCCCTGGACATAGCCGGCGTTGCCGGCAAGAACGGATTCGAATCGCCATGAAAATCCTGCTTGTTGGATCGGGCGGCCGCGAGCACGCGATAGCCGTCAAGCTGGCCTGCTCTCCCCTGCTCGAGGCGCTGTTCGTGGCTCCCGGCAACGGCGGCACGCAGCCGATGGGCTGGAACGTGCCGATAGCGGCGACCGACATCGATGCGCTGGTGGACTTTGCGGACAAGAAAGCCATTGACCTCGTCGTCGTTGGTCCGGAAGCGCCGCTCGCACTTGGCCTTGCCGACGCGCTCGCGGAACGCTCCGCCAGGACCGGGCGCAGCATCCTGTGCTTCGGACCGGGCCGCGCGGCCGCCAGGCTGGAATCGTCCAAGGCGTTCTCCAAGGCGACGATGACCCGCCTGGGCATCCCGACAGCCGAGTACGGCACCTTCAACGGATACCAGGACTTTGAACGAGCAGCCGATTTTGTCAGGCAGGCGCCGTGGCCGACGGTCGTCAAGGTTTCCGGACTCGCGGCGGGCAAGGGCGTCTTCCTGCCCGAATCGAAGACCGAAGCCGTCGGGCTGGTACACGAGCTGTTGCGGGGGAGCCTGCTCGGCGAAGCCGGCTACGAGGTCGTCATCGAGGAAAGGCTCGAAGGCGAGGAGCTGTCGATCCTGGCCTTCTGCGACGGCGAGCGGGTGGCGGTGATGCCGAGCGCGCAGGACCACAAGCGCCTCTTCGACGGCGACCGGGGACCGAACACCGGCGGCATGGGCGCATACGCCCCCGCTCCGATATGCCCCGCCGGGCTCGCCGCGGAATACTCGAAACTCGCGATAGACCCGGTCGTCCGCGATTTCGCGGCCAATGGTACACCCTTCGTCGGCGTCGTCTACGCTGGCATCATCGTCACCGCCGCGGGTCCCAGGGTACTGGAGTACAACTGCCGCTTCGGCGACCCCGAGGCACAAGCCATCCTGGCGCTGTTCGACGGCGACCTGGCGGCGACGCTCGCCGCCTGCGCCTCGGGTGACCTGCGGACGGCGATGCCTGCCTGGAAACCCGGCGCGGCCGCCTGCGTCGTGATGGCGAGCGACGGTTACCCCGAGGCACCGGTCGGTGGCGTCCCGCTGGCTGGGCTCGAGCCCGCGGGGTCTGCCTGCGTCCTCCACGCGGGCACCGGCTTCGAAAACGGACGGCTCGTATCCAGGCCGGGCCGCGTGCTCGGCGTGACCGCGTACGGACGCGACCTTCGGGAAGCGATCTCGTCAGCCTATGCCAAGGTCGATGCCATATCGTTCCCCGGCGCGCGCTTGCGGCGCGACATAGGCGCGCGGGGCCTGGCCAGGATAGCGCTCGGGGAAAAATCCGCCGCGCCTACGGCCTACGCGTCATCCGGCGTCGACATAGACGCGGGCAACGAGTCGGTCCGGCTGATGTCCGGCGCGGTCAAGGCGACCTACACCGACGCGGTGCTCGCCGGCATCGGCTCATTCGGCGGCCTCTGGGATGCCGCCTCGCTTTCGGCCATGTCCGCGCCGGTACTCGTCGCGTCCACTGACGGCGTCGGCACCAAGGTAAAGCTCGCCGCCCAGGCCGGCAGCTACCGGTCGATAGGCATGGACATCGTCAACCACTGCATCGACGACATCCTCGTGCAGGGAGCCAGGCCCCTGTTCTTCCTGGACTACTTCGCCAGTTCCACGATAAGCCCAGGCAAGGTAGCGGAAGCCGTCGGGGGAATGGCCGCCGCCTGCCAGGCTTCCGGTTGCGTGCTCCTGGGCGGCGAGACGGCGGAGATGCCAGGGGTCTACCAGGCCGGGGAGTTCGACATCGCGGGTACCATAGTCGGCGTCGTCGAACGGGCTTCCATATTGCCCGCGGCCGGCATCGGACCCGGCGACGTCCTCGTCGGATTCCGATCCGACGGACCGCACACCAACGGATACTCGCTGGCGCGCAGGGTCTTCGAGGGCGTCGACCTGTCGACCGTCTATCCCGAGCTGGGCAGGCCCCTCGGCGAGGTCCTCCTCGCTCCGCACCGGTCATACCTGCCGCTGTTGTGGCCGGTTTTGAGGGACAGACCCCGGCTCATCAAGGGCCTGGCCCACCTGACCGGCGGCGGCTTCATCGAGAACGTGCCCAGGATCCTGTCGGCCGGGCTCGAGGCGGTCGTCGAGCGCGGCTCGTGGCCGGCGAGCGGCTCGGGGGAATAGACCCCGACGAGATGTACCGAGTGTTCAACATGGGCATCGGCATGATCGCCGTGGTAGACAAAGGGCGGGCGGACGAAGCCCTGGCTGCTGTCGGCGAGGAATGCTGGGTCATCGGCCATCTGGCCGCCATCGGGGTCGGCGGGGCCGGGAAAAATGCCGAGCCGGCCCGCACGAGGCTGGCATGACGGGTGGCCAGGACGCTCGGCCGCTGCGGCTGGCCGTGCTCGCATCAGGCAACGGCTCGAACCTCCAGGCCATCATCGACGCGTGCGCGGCCCCGGACTTCGGAGCCCGCGTCGTGGCCGTTTTCTCCGACAAGCCAGCGGCATTCGCGCTCCAGCGGGCGCGCGCCGCCGGCATCCAGGCCGTCGCATTGCCATTTACAAAAGGCCAGGCCCGCGGCGGTTACGACGCAACGCTGGCCGGCGAGGTGGCCGTCAGCGAACCCGATTTCGTCCTCCTGCTCGGATGGATGCGTCTCCTGTCCGGCTCCTTCCTGTCGCGTTTCCCCGGCCAGGTCGTCAACTTGCACCCCGCCCTGCCAGGGACCTTCCCGGGTACGCACGCCATCGAGCGCGCGCTTGACGCGTACCGGGCCGGCGCCCTGGACAGGACAGGCGTCATGACGCATTTCGTTCCCGACGAAGACGTAGACTCCGGACCGGTCATACTCGCGGCGGAAGTGCCAATCCGGCCCGACGATACCCTGGCGTCCCTGGAAGCCCGCGCCCACATCGCCGAGCACCGCCTTATAGTGGATACAGTGAAAAGGCTGGTAGACACATACAGACCACGGAGTCCCGGAGACGGGGAGCAAGGAAGAGAGAGAGCGCGAAAGGTGGAGAATGATGAATAAAAATATCGATGGCTATTCACCCCTGTTTCCCTCCCTGATAAATTCCTCTCCTACATCCGTGCCTCCGTGTCTGTGGTTTAAAATCCCTATCTTAGGAGCGGTTCATGGCTTTAGCGCTGATTTCGGTACATGACAAGACTGGCTTGGCGGGCTTCGCGAAACGGCTCGCGGCCTGTGGCTGGAGCTTTCTCGCGTCGGGCGGAACGGCTCGCGCACTTTCAGCGGCCGGCATCGCGGTCACCGAAGTAGCCGCATACACAGGCTCGCCCGAGATACTTGGCGGGCGGGTGAAGACCCTGCACCCGGCAATCCACGGCGGCATACTGTCGCGCGGTACCGAGTCCGACCGCGCGGAACTTGCCGCCCTGGGCTGGGCCGAGATAGACCTCGTCGTCGCCAACCTCTACCCGTTCGAAGCCACCATGGCGAAGAGCGGCATAACGGAAATCGAATGCGTCGAGGAAATTGACATCGGCGGCGTCGCGCTTTTGCGGGCAGCCGCCAAGAACTTCGCCCGCGTCGGGGTAGTCTGCGAACCTGTTGACTACGATCGCGTGGCTGAAGCTGTCGAGACGGGGTCTGTCCCTCCCCCGTCGGGGTCTGTCCCCGTCGAGCTCAGGCGCGAGTTGTCATGCAAGGCTTTCGCCGTCTGCGCCCGATACGACGCGGCCATCGCTTCGTGGATCGCACCCGATTCGGCAGCCATGCTGTACGGCTTCGCGGGCCAGACGCTGCGCTACGGCGAGAACCCCCACCAGAAGGCGCGGCTCTACACGGACCTGCCGGGAGCCGGCCCCCTGGGAGGCAAGGTCCTGCAGGGCAAGGAACTGTCGTACAACAACATCCTCGACCTGGACGCGGCATGGCGCATCGCGGCCAGCTTCAACGGAACGGCAGCCGTCGTCGTCAAGCACCTTTCACCCTGCGGAATCGCCGTACTCGGCGACGATACACCTGACGCGCTGGCGTTCGCGCTCGCATCGGCCCTGGAATGCGATCCAGTCTCTGCCTTCGGAGGCGTGATAGCGGTCAACCGCCCGTTCGGCGCAGACGCCGCCCGTGCGCTGGAAGATACCTTCGTCGAGTGCATCGCGGCTCCGACGTTCACGGACGAGGCGCGGGCGCTGCTCGCCAGGCGCAAGAACGCCCGCCTCCTGGAGTTGGGATGTCACGCTCCCGAAAGCGCGGGGTCGCAGGTAAAAGCGGCCGAACTCGAGACCCGATCGGTACGGGGAGGTTTCCTGCGGCAGGATATCGACCGCGGGGATCCGGAAGGAACCGAATGGAGGGTCGTCTCGAAGCGCCAGCCTACCGAAGCTGAAATGGCTGCCCTGCGCTTTGCGTGGAAGGCCTGCGTCTCGGCCAAATCCAACGCCATACTGCTCGCGGCGCCTGTCGCGGGCCAAGCCACGGGTTCTGCCGGTATGGCGGGTTTTTCAACCGTGGGCATAGGCTCGGGACAACCCAACCGCGTCGACTCGACAAGGATAGCGGTCACTCGGGC
>PGXR01000168.1 GCA_002839245.1 Spirochaetae bacterium HGW-Spirochaetae-7
GTGGCCGTCGTACTTGACTATGTAGACGGGCCTGTCGCGGCAGACCTCGTCAATGTCGTCCCGGGTAACGAGCCGCCGTTCTGCCACGCAATGCGGCGATGCGCCGAAACCGAGCACCACGGCGTCACGGCGCTTTCGGACGAAGTCGGCTATCGTCTCCTTGAGCTCGGCGATGGTCTTGGCCGCCCTGACGTCGAGGCCGGCCGAGAAAAGCGCGTGGGACATGAAGTGGATGTGCGTATCGGTGAAGGCGGGCAGGAGGCTCTTGCCGCCGAGAACTGTCCTGGGAGCGTTGGCAAATGCGGCGGGAAGTCCGTCGCCGACGAAAAGAATCCTGCCTCCGTCTTCGACCAGGTAACGGTGGACGCTGCCTGCGTCGTCGCAACTGACGATCGCGCCTTCATACACTTTCATGTGAACTCCCTTCGACCGCTTCCGAAGAGAGTATAGACCGACAACGGCGTTTCCGTCGAAGGAAAGCGGCGTGTCTTTGCTACTTACCGCAGCACTGCTTGTATTTCTTGCCCGAGCCGCAGGGGCAGCGCTCGTTGCGGCCGACCTTGGGAGAGGCGCGCACGACGGTGGCGGTCTTCACGTCGCCGGACTCGTAGAGCCAGGATCCATCCTTCTTGATGAACTTGGCCGTCTCGTGGTGCTCGTCCTTGAGCCCGTCCATAACGTACGACGCGATGAACTCGACGACGCCCTCGGTGTCGGCGGCGCCGCCCTTTTCTGTCCGGATTATCTGGAGGCCCTTCCAGTCGGCCTTCTCGCTCCACTGCTTCGTCCCCTCGGGGTCGATGCCGTCGTCGGCGACGCAGGATTTGAGGATATGGTCTACCGCGCATTTGGCGTAGGCGGTGTAGCGCGAGCGCATCAAGGCCTCCGCTGTCTGGGCCTTGGACTTGCCCGCGATGACGGGACCGCAGCAGGCCGAATAGTCGCGGCCCGAGCCGCATGGACAAAGTTCGCTCATCGATTATCCTCCGGAAGCTACGTTGTAGCGCGAATGGATGAAGGCCGGCAAGAGGCAGGCGCTCGATACACAAACCTGATGGATAGAGTATATGATGGAATCCCGACGGCGGAAGGCAGGGCCTGGTGATCCATGATTGACGAAATCTACCATTTTTTCCGCGGCGCTACTGGTCTGGCCATGCTGGTGGGCGGCGCAAGCTTCCTCGTCGAACCCGTCAGGGAGCGAGTGCACAAGGCTTTTGGCGCGATGTTCCTCGCTCTCGGGCTGCTATTCATGTTCAGCTGGCTGAGCGCGTACTGGAAACCGCCGCTGGCGCTCGACAACTTCCTCGTGATAATCATCGTCTTCACCATCAGCCAGTCGCTGTTCGAGATAAGCCTGTACCTGTTCGGCGACGAAGCAGTGCGGGGTTCCCGCCGTATCGTGTACCTCATTGGCGCGGCCTGGTCGTTGTTGCTCTGGGCATTGCCCTTTCTGGACTTTGCCTTCTCGCTGCCCATACTCCGTTCCAGCATCGAGGATTCGCGGCCCATGGCGCTCTTCCAATCGATAAGCTCGACAGGCGTCTACCTCTGGCCTATTGCCATCACGTTCCTTTCCTTGCGATCCAGCCGGTTCCATGTCGCCGACCTGCCGCGCAAGCCCGGCGCCACGCGGGCTATGCTTGTCGGCATCGCCGGCCTCGTCGTCATCCTTGCCGTCATAGGAGCGGCGCTGCTCGTGTCGTCGAACGGACTGTACCACGCGGGGCACACGGCGCTCGAGCTCATGATGCTGCTATGGTTGCTGTTCTACCGTGCCAGGCCCAACCTCTTCCTGGCCGCCAGGAAGGAAATTGAACAGCAGCACAGGCAGCGCGAGAGGCTGGAGCCCACGGAGACTATCAGGATCGCCGAGCGGCTCGAACGCGCGGTCAAGGCGGATCGCATCCTCACCAAGCCAGGGCTTGACCTGCCGTCGCTTGCCAGGGCGCTGCGTCTTCCGACGTACCGGCTGTCATCATACTTCAACACGGTACTGGGGGTGAGCTTTCCCGCATGGCTCAACGCGGCGAGAATCGAATACGTCCGCCGGTTGCTGGCGGAGAAGCCGGGCATGAGCATCCTCGAGGTTTCAATCGAGGCCGGGTACTCGTCGAAAACCGTGTTCAACAGCCAGTTTCTTAGGCGGACAGGCATGAGCCCGAGCGAATACCGTGCCACGCTGGCGAATTCTGGTACCGTTTCATCGAAACAGGACGATAAGAGGTAGCCCCGCGTAGTATAAGCCTTGGTCAGAGTACACGGACTTTGCCCCGGAGGCTTTCAAATGCATTTTTCTACGCCCGCCCGCATCCTTCGGTCGTGCCTCCCGCTGTTCGCGGCGAGCGCCGTCTTCGTTTCGGTACCGACAGCGCATGCCGAGCCAGACGACTTTTCGGCATGGACGCTGTCCCTGTCGCCGACCTTCTCCATGCCGCTCTCCTCGGGCGACTTCAAACCCAACGAATTGTTCGCCTCGGCCTGGGGTGGTTCAGTCGGCGCAGAATATCAGCTGTCTTCATACATGACTTCGTCCCTTCCTCTTTCTCTGAGGCTCGGGATGGCCTATTCCTCCGGCGGGCTGCTTCCTTCCGGAGGCATCGAAGTGCCCGGAGCCCTATCGGAGACCAGCCTACTAGCCGGCGCGTCCACAAGCCTCTCTCTGGCTCCCAGACTGCGCCTCCTGGGCTTCATGGACGCCGGGCTCAGTATCGGAAAGCTTTCGACCGGAACCAGTTCCACCTACGGAGCCACCCGGGTCGGCGGCGGCCTGGGATTCTCCGTCATGGATTCCCTCGACGCGAGGCTCGACGCTTCGTTACTGTACAAGTTCGGCCTCTACGGCGGCCTGGGCGTGAGCCTCGGCGTCGGATACCGCCTGCCCGAAGCATCATCGTCCGGGGGCCTCAAGCTCCTGGAACTCGGAGCTCTGAAACTTGACAACGTTTTTCCGATATTCCGCTCGTACTACGACGACAATCCTGTCGGCACCGTTACTGTAGCCAACTCAGGGAAGAAAGCCGCGACAAACGTCCGCGTCAGCTTCCTGATCAGACAGTATATGGACGGCGCCAAGGAATGCGCCGTCATACCAAGGATAGAGCCCGGAAAATCAGTGACGATCCCGCTCTACGGCCTCTTCAACGACAGCATACTCAGTGTAACCGAGGCTACCAAGGTTACGGCCGCGGTCAGCGTCGAGTACGGCGGCGGGACCATCCTGAACAGGACGGCTACCGTACTGGTCTACGACCGCAACGCCCTGACCTGGAAGGACGACCGGCACGCCGCCGCCTTCGTCTCCAGCAAGGATCCGTGGGTCCTGGACCTCTCGGGCAACATCGTGAGCGCGGTCAAGGGTTCCAGGAACCCCGAGGTGCCCGCCAACCTCCAGACAGGCGTCGCCTTCCATGAAGGGCTGCGGGCTTACGGCATCGCTTACGTCCTGAGCCCCAGCCGGCCCTTCGCCCAGGCCATCGTCGACACCGCCGCGATCGACAGCCTCAAGTTCCCCAGGCAGACCCTCGGGTATCGCGCCGGCGACTGCGCCGACCTCTCTGTGCTGTACGCGTCTCTTTTCGAGGCTGCCGGCATCGAAACCGCCTTCGTGACGGTTCCGGGCCACATTTTCATGGCCTTCAACCTGGGTATCACGAGCGACGAGGCCAAGGCGCAGGCCATCGACGAGCGCGAATTCATCGTCGCGGGGGGCAAGCTCTGGATTCCCGTGGAGACCACCATGCGCGACTCGGGCTTCCTCGAGGTCTGGCGCAAGGCCGCGAGCCAATGGCGGACAGCCACCGCCAGGGGTGAAGCAGGATTCTTTCCCGTCCACGAGGCGTGGAGGACTTTCGCCCCCGTGGGCCTGCCCGCAGACGGATCCAACGTCGTGGCTCCCGCAGCCGACAAGGTGGCCGCCGGCTTCGAGCCGGAACTGGCCAAGGTCGTCAAGTTGGGAATGAACGCTCGGCTGACACGGCTCGGCCCCCTTCCAGCCAGCGGAACGGCAAAGTACCTGAACGACAGGGGCGTCATCTACGCCAAATACGGAATGTTCGCCGAGGCGGAACGCGACCTCAAGAAGGCCGCCGCCGACCAGTTCGCGCCGGCCGTCATCAACCTGGGCAACGTCGCCTTCATGAAATCCGATTACCGCGCCGCCTACGACTACTTTTCCCGGGCCGCCAAACTCAGCCCCGACAACCCCAGGCTCCTCGTGAGCCTCGCCACCGCCGCCGCCTCAATGGGCCGGACCGACGAGGTGATAGCCACCCTGGAGCGCGTCAGTAAGCTTGACCAGAAGATAGCCGAGCGCTATGCGTCACTGGTCCAGTCCTCGTCATCGGCCACCAGGGCCGCCGAAGCAGGCAAGGGAGAGATAATATGGTTCTGAAAAGAAACATGGGGATCATGGCATCGGCGACGCTGTTAGCAGTGCTGAGCTTGACTACCTGTACGAACGCACTGGTCGCGGAAATCGAAGCGATCAGGTACGAGGCGTTCGCGCAAACGAAAATCCCGGTCGCCCCGCTGTCGCCGACAGTTGCACCTGTCAATGGCCCAGCTGGTAGCGGAAAGGTTCTAGTTTCCTGGGCTGTGGTGCCAGGTACAACATCCTACGATGTGTATTACAGTTCTACTGTTAGCCCGCCAGCGATGCCGAATGGAGGTACGGACTTATCCGGTTCATCGTGTACGATATCAGAATTGACCAACTGGAACACGTATTACTTTTGGGTCATCGCGAAGAACAAGCTTGGCTCGAGCCCGTTGAGCATCCCGCCTGCTACCGGGCAATCTGGAATCAGGGTGACCTCGGTAACGTTGAACAAAGCAGCTGCGACGTTTCTCGTCGGCTCGCAGGAAACCTTGAGTGCGACATGCTTGCCTGCCAATGCGACCTTCCCTGACGTCACTTGGACTACGAGTAATGCAAGCTGTGCGACTGTCACAGGGGGCACGGTCATGGGTGGTACCACCGGTTCTGCGATTATCACCGCAACTTCGATGGATGGATCACTGAAGACAGCGACTTTGACAGCAAATATCAGCAGCTACGCCTTCAACACAGCTGGACCTGCTGGCGGAATCCTTTTCTACGACAAGGGTTCCTATTCCAGCGGCTGGCGTTTCATGGAAGCCGCATCCAATAATACTGGAGCGAATCATACGTGGCGTTATGGAGTAGCGCAGGTTATTCTTGGCGCTCAGCAATGGGACACTGGAACCGGGAAATCAAATACAGATGCAATTATCGTAGCCCAAGGCAGCGGACCCTATTTTGCTTATGATTGCCGGAGTTGTACGCAGGCGGGGTATACAGATTGGTTTATGCCAAGCATGAACGAGGCGACCATCTGGCTCACTGTTCCCGGTAGCAAAAACAATATTAATTCTTTCTTTTCTTCTACGCAAATCAATGAAACTTCGGTTTATGGATATGACACCCTCACTTCCATCTGGAAAGCAATGAATCCAAACTATCCATCTGGAGGAAGCTATTATATTACGCGGCCAATTCGACATTTCTAACAAGTGTCTAAGCGATTGATCAAGCAAAAGGGGTCTTTACCCTGACTGGAATCGGTACATCGATCGGCAATTACCCGAGCGGTATCGCGGCGGGGAACCTGCTATAATGATCTGTAGTTCAATGAAAAGATTTGATGAAGCAATACAACGAAGTGTTGTTGACTGCACAGATTGTTTTCAGGAGTGATCTATGTCTGGTGGAAGAAAGATGCATTATTTGCCACTGAACCGTTCGGGGATAGCGATCGCAGCAATGGTCCCGCTCTGCATGATCCTGGCCCTGAGCAGTCGCGATAATGCCTTGTTTGATACAGCTAAAGAACTCCAGGCCCAGACGATAACGCCAGTCATCTCCGTGAGGCTGGCTGACGGAACGGTACAGCACAGAATAACGGGAGCACTCTTGATCTTGGCTATGTTACTGTCCTTGAATCCCCGGAAGTGGAACTCGCCATCAAGAACAACGGCAAGACAGCGCTTGCCATTGCCGATAGCGATGTTGCAATAAGCGGCGCCGATGTCAGTTATTTTATTATTACACAAATGCCGGCAGCCAGCATTCCCGCAGGAGGCAGCAGCACCTTGCGCATTAAACAGTCGGCGCTTCCGGCTATCGTGTGGGAAAAGGCTGAAGATCAAGGCCACCCAAGTGAAAAAGAATGGCGGACTTGAATCG
>PGXR01000169.1 GCA_002839245.1 Spirochaetae bacterium HGW-Spirochaetae-7
AAGAAGGTCACCGAGATGGCCGTGCTCAACGCCAACTACCTGCTGGCAAGGCTCGGCAAGACCTACCCGGTCAAGTACCCTCGCCGCTGCATGCACGAATTCGTGGCAATGGGCAATTTCGCCCCGGGAGTCCATACGCTCGACATCGCCAAGCGGCTCATCGATTACGGGTATCATCCGCCGACAATCTACTTCCCCCTCATCGTGCCGGAAGCCATAATGGTTGAACCGACCGAGACGGAGAGCAAGGAAACCCTCGATGCTTTCGTCGATGCGATGCTGAAGATCGCAGAGGAAGCCAGGACCGATCCTGACCTGCTCCACGGCGCGCCGCACAATACGCCGGTAGGGCGCCTCGACGAAGTCGCCGCGGCCAGGAACCCGGTACTGTGCTACAGGAATTGACCCAAGCGCCCTGACTGGACATTGGATGGAGGAGGAAGACCCTCCTCCATCTTCGTGTAATCGCTGTATGAAGGAACCCGATGGCTGCAACGTTCGCGAATGTGTGGCTTTCAAGGTTTGCCCTGCTGGCGGGGGCGATATTCGCCTACTGCGCCTGGTTGGTATATTCGCTAGACCGGGAATCGAAGTCCAACCGCATCGCCCTCATGTTCAACGTCGTATTTGCGCTGTGGGCTGGAGCCGCCTCGTTCTGGTACGGCACGTCAGCGCCTTCGACGGCGCTGCTCCTGTACCGGTGCATGGCCTGGACTTGGTGCGTCTTTCCCCCGTTGATACTCCACTTTACCATGCGCGTCGTCGGCAGCCAGGTGCTCGAGGGCAGATGGCGTCCCGCCTTTCTGGCCTGCCTGTATACGCCATCGGCCGCGCTGTCAGTGCTCGTTCCTGCCGTCGTCCTCGCGGACCCGGTTTTCAGGGGCGGCTACTGGATGCTGGCGATACGGCCGAACGCGGCGTACTTCATTTTCGTTATCCACTATTTCATCCTGATACTGGCCGCGGTAGTACTGGCCTATTTCTCGAGCGCCAGGCCCGACAGCAGGCGCAGCGGCAAGCGCTTCGCCCTGCTCGGCTGGTCGTACCTGACGGCCGGACTCCTGGGATTCGTTACCGATACGGTATTCCTCTATCTGGGCATGGATTTTCCCAATATGGCCATTTTCTGGATACTCATCCTGTCGATAGGGATGATAGTCGCGATGCGCCGTTACGGCTTCCTGTCGATATTGCCGGCGAGGGAAGCCCTGTCGGTGCTCGAGAGCCTGGCGGAATTCGTCGTCTACCTGAACGATTCGGGGCGGGTCATATGGGCGAACCCGAGCGCCGTCTCCGCCATCGGCGCGTCTTCGCTCAGGCAGGCGAGGAAAATGGCGATAGGCGATTTCCTGCCACCCGACATGACGGCCAGGATCGCATCTGGCTCAGGCGCCAGGTCGGATCCCAGGGGCTTCAGGACCAGCCTCGGACCGGAGGGCATTCCCGCCAGCCTCCGCGTCCATCCGGTACCGGGAGACGAGACCGGCGGAATGGTGATGACCGCCATAGACCTGCGGCCGGAATTCGCCACCGCACGCACCGAGCGCAGGCTCGCAGACGCGGGGCTCCTGATGGACGAATTCATGGCCCGTTCCCTCGACGGCATTGTCCTGACCGACACCGAGGGCCGTGTCGTCAGGTGGAACCAGCCGATGGTCGCGATGACCGGCATTGGCGCGGACGAAGCGATCGGCGCATTTTACTGGGACCTCCGCTCCTCGGTCGAGCCCGAAGGAGGCAAGACGCCCGAGCGACTGCGCAAATCCATAGCCTCGGTTTTCACCGGACACGAGCCTCCCTGGACCCGTCGCATACTCGAGACGGTGATATTGCGGCGGGACGGTTCTAAGCGTTTCGTCCAGAACGACTCGTTTCCCATCCCCATGGCTGAAGGCATCATCCTGGCCACCATCGCGAGAGACGTTACCGAGGACCACCGGCTTGCCGAGGAAAACATCGAACGCATTCGCAAGGACGACCATGCCCAGAAGATGGAGGCCGTCGGTACGCTCAGCGGGGGCATAGCGCATGACTTCAACAACACACTGGCCGGCATCATGGGCGCGACCTCGCTGCTTCGCCTCCGCATGGAAACCGGAGAATCGTTCAAGCCGGGGGACATGTCCAGGGAGCTCGAGATAATAGAACGCGCGACGCACAGGGCTGCCTCGTCGGTAAAGCGTCTGCTGACGCTGACCAGGAAGAGGACTCCCGAATCCGCGGTTTTCAGGCTCGACGAGACGCTCACGCGCGTCGTCGAATTCGCCGAACGCTCGGTTGACCAGTCAGTCAGGATCGAGAAGCGCTCGGGCCTGCCCGAGGCCTATGTCAGCGGGGACGCGGGCCAGGTCGAGCAGCTTATCCTCAACCTGGTGATCAACGCCGAACATGCCATGACCACGATGTGGCCCGAGGGGCACAATCGCGGAGGTACCGTCTCGGTAGGCATTCAGCCGTTCAGGCCGGGCAGGACGTTCCTTTCGGCGAATCCCGAGGCCGAGGACCAGGAATACTGGGCGCTCTCGGTGCTCGACGAGGGCGTCGGTATCCCGAGGCACATCCAGAACAGGATATTCGACCCCTTTTATACGACCAAGCCGCACGACTCCTCCAGCGGCCTGGGCCTTGCCATGGTACAGGCGATCGCTCGGCAGCACGGCGGCCTCGTCGAGCTTCGTTCCGAGCCGGGCGCGGGCGCAGAGTTCACCGTGTACCTGCCCCGTGCCCTTGCCGAGACATCCACCGCGACCGATACGGCCCCGACTCACCGCGGCGAAGGACTTGTCCTCGTGGCTGACGACGACGACCTGCCGCTCGAGACGGCCGTCGTCATGCTCGAGGCGCTTGGTTACAAGACGGCCACGGCATCGGGAGGCGTGGAGGCTCTGCGCCTTTTCGATGAACGGCGCACGGAATGGAGAGCCGCGGTGCTCGACCTGCGTCTCGGGGACATGTCAGGCGATGCGGTCGCCGTCCGCATGAGGCAATCGAGGCCCGGCCTTCCCGTCGTCCTGGCCAGCGGCCTCCATGACGAGGCAGCCGACCTTTCGTTCCTGATAGAAACCAGCTTCTCTCTGCTGCGAAAGCCCTACACTGTCACCGAATTCGGGGGGGCTCTCGAAGCAGCCATCGGGCTGAATTGAGTATTTCGCTTCCGCTTGACGCACGCGTGCGCCAAGCCGGTAATTTCGCAATAAGGTTGGCCGGGATCGCTGGACGACAGGCAAGCAGGAGGCATCATGTACGGTACTGCTCAACGCGTCACTGCACGTGTTTCATCGGTCACCGTCTATCAGGGGAAAGCCATGGTCACGCGCCGTTTCGAGGGCGAACTCCCGGAAGGGATCCACACCCTCGTATTCGGCGACCTACCGGAAGGCATAGAACCAGACAGCGTCCAGGTTCGAGGAACCGGGGCAGCCGCCATCGGCGACTGCTCCTTCGACGTCGAATACTTCGCGGACGACGTGCGGGAAGCGGTTCGCGGGCTCAACGCGGACCGGTTAGCCCTCCAGGACCGGCTTGACGACTTGCAGGCGGTGGTCGAAGCCGCAGGCAGGGAGCTGGCTTTCGTCGAAAGCGCGGCGGCGTTCCTGACGTCAGATGGCTGTACCGACGGGCAGGCCGCGGCGCAGTCACGGGCCATCGACATGGATCCCGCGAACTGGGGCAGGATGTCCGCGTTCTACCGCGAAAAGGTAAGCGCCTTGACCGCGGAGAAGCGCGGCGCATCGCGTGGGCTGAGAGAGATGCAGGCGGCGATGGAGACGATCGACGCGCGACTCTCATCTCTGGGGCGTGCCCGTAGGAAGAGCAATACGATACGCGTCGAGCTTGAGATGCGTGAAAAGGGAAAGGTTTCGCTCGATCTTGGCTGCATGGTGAACGGACCTGGCTGGAGGCCGGTCTACGATATCCGCGTGGACAGCGACAGGTCGATGATGGCGGTGGAAATGCGCGCTTTCGTACGGCAGTCCAGCGGCGAAGACTGGAGCGGTATCGACCTCAGGCTTTCCACCGCCCGCGTCGACGTGTCCGGCACGGTACCCGAGCTGGAGGCACTCAGGCTCGACCTGTACAGACCAAGACCTTCGTCGGCCAATTCCTATGCCGGCCTTGAGATGAAAAAGGAAGCCATGATGTCAGCACCGGCCCCCGCTCGTTCGATGGCCGACGCCGATATGGATGAAGAGGTCATGGAAGAGCAGATGTCATTCGAATCCGCGACCGTCGAATCCGGTGGCGCGAGCGTCCTGTTTTCCGTCGCCGGCGGTTCCGGCATTGGCGGCGACGGCAAGGAATGCCGCGTTACCGTCATGCGACGTGAAATCCCGCTGGCCCTTTCGTATCGAACCGTTCCAAAGCTCGCCGAGTTCGCCTACCTCTCCGGGAAGGCCAGGAACGAAACCGACTACCCTTTCCTGCCGGGCAGGGCGAACGTATTCCTCGATGGATCCTTCGTGTCGGTTTCCGACCTGCAGCTTGTCATGCCAGGACAGGATATAGAAGTGTCGCTCGGCGTCGACGAGGGCGTGAAGGTCGAATATCGCACGCTCAAGCGTTTCATGAAGAACGAGGGTTTGCTGGCCAAGCGCAAGAGCGAGCAGTTCGATTACGAGATCCGCATTACCAACAACAGGAAAATTGCGGTGAGCATCGCGGTCGAGGATCAGTTTCCGATATCGCAGGACCAGGAAATAACGGTGAGGCAACTCAAGCCGGTCATCGTGGCAGGCAAGGATGGACCCAGCCTCGACGACGAATCCAGGATCAAGTGGACCGCCAGGATAGAACCGGGCAAGAGAGTCGAGCTGCCGGTCAGCTGGATAGTCGAGTATCCCAGGGGCGGGCGCCTGTCGGGAATCTGAAAGCAGGGCCGGCATCATTGCACCTGGAGCGATACCATGACTGTTTCAATCGTAGTAGTGAGCTTGTTCTTCATCGCAAACATCGCCTTCGCGGCAGGGAGGCGGCCGGTTCCGCATGATCCTGGCGCAATCGCTGGAAACACGGCATCCGCTGCCGCCGGATACGCCCTTGACGGGCGTCGGCTCGCGGGACCGGTCCTTCTCGCGACGCTCACCGCCTCGAACCTGTCGGCGTTCACCGTACTTGGTGTTTCAGGTGCCAGCTACCGGCTCGGCTGGGCTTTTTTTCCGGTCATGGCATTCGGGACGGCATTCATGGCGATTTCGTTCGCCGTTGTAGGCGTACCCCTGCGCCGGATGTCGGCTGAACGGGGTTGGACGACGCCAGGAGAGTTCATTGCAGACCGCTTCGGCAGCCCCTGGCTTGGGCGGCTGTTCTCCGGCCTGTCCTTGGCGTACACCATACCCTACCTTGCGATACAGGCGGGGGCTGGCGGCAGGATCCTGGAAGTCATGACCGGTATTCCGCGCATCGTCTCGTCGGCGTTGCTGATGGCAGTCGTCGCCTTATACGTGTGGCGGGGCGGCATGCGGTCGGTTGCGCGGACCGATATTCTGCAACTCGCCACCCTGCTCGTGCTTGCCGTCGCCGCGGGCATCATTGTGGTGACGGCGGCAGGGCGCTCGGGACTGCTGACGATGGTCGAAGCCGGCCGGATGTCCAGGGCGGGGATCGGCGGAACGCTCGGCTGGCTGCCGCTGCTCGGCTACTATGTTCTCTGGGCGTTTGCCGACCCTATGTTCCCCCACTTCATCCAGCGCTTCTACGCCGCCCGTTCCGACCGCGCCTTGCTTTCGAGCATGACCGCCTATCCCGCGGTCGCGGTGCTGGTCTTCCTGCCGGTCTGCGCGATTGGGGTACTGGGGTCGGTCTTGGTGCCCGGCCTCGAAGGAGCTGCGAGCGACGGCGTCTTCACCGTGCTGACCCAGGCCCTGGCCGGTCCGGTCTGGGGGCCGGTATTTTCGCTTGCGGTGCTCGCCGCCCTCATGTCGACGATGGACAGCCAGCTTCTCTCGTGCGCCTCGATGCTGGGGACCGACTTCCTGTCCGGCCGATTTCGAGGCTCCAGGGCTTCCGCGGCGCTTGCACTCGCCCTGGCCGTCATAGCCTGGCTAGTCTCGATACGACCTCCGCTGTCAATCCTGGACTATCTCAACAAGACCGCCTTCCCCGGTTATGCCACGCTGATGCCCGTGGCGCTTGCCGGCATTTATGCCCCGAAAATCGGCCGGTCTGCAGCGGCGGTGACACTGATGGCGGGAACAGCGC
>PGXR01000170.1 GCA_002839245.1 Spirochaetae bacterium HGW-Spirochaetae-7
CCCGCCTATGGACCTGCTTGACCAGCCCACGTTCGCCGAAAGGGACGAGGCGGCGTTCAGGCAGCTCCAGAAGGCATTGCCGAAGGGACTCGCCGTAGCCGTCGGCCATATCGGCAGGAACACGTCGGGCCTGGGCAGGCCGCTGACCAACACGCTTTCGGTGATACTCGACGGCGCCGTCGTCTTCGAGCAGGCCAAGACGCTGCTCCCGACCTACGACGTATTCGATGAGGCGCGATACTTCGAACCGGCCCGCGAGCGTCGGGTCTGGGATTACCGTGGAGTCAGGATAGGCTTCGCCATCTGCGAGGACCTCTGGCGCGAGACAGCGCCGGTCCCCGGCATGCGCTACCCCGTCGATCCGCCGCGCGAGCTGCTCGACGCGGGAGCTGGATTGATAATCGTCCCGTCATCGTCGCCATACCAGATGGACAAGATAGCGCTTCGCGTGGGGTTGTGCGTCGAGCTCGCCATTGCCGGCTCCGTTCCGGTAGCCTATTGCAACATGGCCGGCGCGGACGACTCGCTCGTCTTTGACGGCCGATCGTTCATGGTCGACCACAAGGGTACGCTGGTGGCGCTCGGCGATTTCGGTGAAGGGCTCCTCGTCGTCGATTCCGAGGCGAGCCCTGCCTCCACCCTGACGTTCCCCGACCGCTGGGACGAGGTCGAGCGCGCGCTGGTCGAGGGCATACGCGGCTACATGAAAAAGTGCGGATTCCGGAAAGCCCACCTGGGTCTTTCCGGCGGCATCGACTCCGCAATCGTCGCCGTGCTCGCAGCGAAGGCCATTGGGCCGGAGAACCTGACCTGCATCATGCTGCCTTCGCGCTTCTCGTCGCCCGGGTCGGTATCAGACAGCGTCGAGCTCGCCCGTGCGCTCGGCTGCCGCCTCGAGAACATTCCCATCGAGGCTCCGTTCGCCAGCTTCGTCTCGACGCTCGAGCCCCACTTCGCCGGCACCCCCTTCGGACTGACAGAGGAGAACCTCCAGGCGAGGATCCGCGGCGACATACTGATGGCCTGGTCCAACAAGTTCGACTCGATGCTTTTGACCACCGGCAACAAGAGCGAACTGGCGGTCGGTTACTGTACGCTGTACGGCGACATGTGTGGAGCAATCGGGCCGATAGGCGACCTCCTCAAGACCGAAGTCTTCGCCCTCTGCGAGCGCATCTACGCCAGGGAAGGCCTCCTGCCCAGGGCCATCATCGACAAGCCGCCATCGGCCGAGTTACGGCCCAACCAGCTCGACCAGGATTCCCTGCCGCCCTATGAACTCCTGGACGCAGTGCTCGAACTGTATATCGAGGCGGACTTGTCCGCCGACGAGATAGTGTCCCGGGGCTACGACGAGGCACTGGTACGCCGGATAGTCTCGATGACCGCCCGCGCCGAGTACAAGCGCAGGCAGGCCGCGCCCGTGCTCAAGGTGTCCCCGCGCGCCTTCGGGATGGGCCGAAGAATGCCGATAGCCCGCGAGGTATACGAGGCCAAGGCCCGGTGAAAGGCCGGGGCGTCGCCGTAGCCCGCGCTGCGTTCGCGGTCCTGCTTGCGGGAGGGCTTGTCGCGGGCGCCCTGTCGATCAAGGCATTCGATTTATACACGACGAAGACGCCGACGGAGACGGCGAGAATCGTCATGAAATCAACTGTCACGGGGCCTTCCGCCACGGCTCCCGGCGTCGATGCCGCCTGTCTCCTGGCGACACGTGCCAGTGAAAAGGAATTTTCGGTGCTGGCCTGCGGCGACATCCTCCTGGCCCGTACGCCGGGCAAACGCGCCTCGGAATTCGGCCCCGCTTTCCTCTTCGAGGGCGTGCAGGAACTGGTCTCGTCGGCGGACATCGCTTTCGCCAATCTCGAGTCTCCTGTTTCTTCCATCGGCGCGCCCTTTCCGGGCAAGCAACAGAACATCACCTTCAGGGCCGATCCCGCCGCCCTCCAAGGCATTTCCTGGGCCGGGTTCGACATACTGTCGCTGGCCAACAACCACATGAACGACTACGGCCCCCGCGCCGTCTCCGAGACGCTCCGATTGATCGACAGCATGGGCATCGGACGATGCGGAGCGGGAATGGACCTCGAGGAAGCCAGGAAGCCAGCCATCATCGTCCGTGACGGCGTCCGCTTCGCCTTCATCGCCTTTACGGATCCGATATGGAGCGTCATCGGGGCCAAGGGCTCCCTTGCAGGGACCGCGCTGTCCAGGGCCGAGGAGAGACTCCACGGTCCGTTTCCGCCCGCCAGGACGCCGTCCAATCCCGACTCGCCCTGGAAAGGGGGCGCAGGCGTCGCCATAGCGACCGAAGCCGACATCGTCGCCGATATCAGGAGGATCAAGGCCACGCTCGCTCCCGACTACCTGTTCGTCTCGATACACTGGGGCGACGAGCAGCGGCACATCCCGAACGCCGCCCAGAAGGCGCTCGGCCATGCCGCGATAGACGCCGGCGCAACTGCGGTGCTCGGGCACCATCCGCACGTCCTCCAGTCCATAGAGCGCTACAAGGATGGACTCATCGCGTATTCGCTCGGGAATTTCGTCTTCGACATGTCCGCAAGCCGCACCTACGAGACGGCCGCGCTCCGGCTGGTCGTATCAGGTGGCCGCCTGCGGAGAGCGGACGTAGTCCCGCTGCTCATCGGCCGCATGTCATACGCGCCAGCCCTGCTGCCGCCGGCAGCGGCGAAATCCAGACTAGAAGACGTGCTGCTCTGGTCGTCGCGCCTCGGAACGAAGCTGCTTATCGACGGCTCCACCGGCAGCGTATTTTTCTGACATTTCTTGTTACCTGCTACCTTTGATGCTATACTCTATCTTGGTGTACAGTATGCGGACAGCCACGGCCCGAACCGGGACAATCCTCCTGAGCCTCATCATGGCAGCCGTATCGGCATGCGATATCGGCAGCGCCTTGTTTACCGACGAGGAACTCGACTCCATGTACGAAATCGGGTTGTCGCAGTCCGGATCATCGATATCGAACGGCGCACGGGTACTGGGATCGATACCGATCAAGGTAAGCGTCTCATCGATCGACGGAGCTCCGGAAGCTTCGTACATCGACCTTCGACTCTTGGACTCCGATGGAGACGAAGCCTCCGCCCTGTCGTTCCCGGTCGACGACAAGGCGGTTACGGTGCCGCCGGTTACCCTGCCCGAGGATTTGGCAGATGGCTACTACCAGCTCAACGTGTCGCTCCGCGATTCCGGCGGCAAAATGCTGTCCTCGTATTCGTCGGCGATACTGATATTCGCCGGAAACCTGTCCATATCCAGGCTGGCAGCGTATCCCGGCGAAATAATCGCGGGCGGCGTATCCCTCCTGAAGCTTGAAGCCGCCTACTCCAAAGGCCTCGATCCGTGGGCGCGCTGGTCGCTGGACGGTACGCGGCTGTCGGAGGGATTCATATCCAGCCACGCGGACCGCCTTCCGTGGCGGACGCCGTCGGCAAGCGGCGTCTACCTGGCGCGGGCGGAACTTTTCCCGTTCAAGCCTCCAGCCGGATTCGACGTCCCCCCGCTGGCCAAGGCTGAAATCCGCCTGCCCGTATCGGGCTCGTCCGCCGCAGGCGATCCATTTTCCAGAATCGCTTCATGGTCGGTACTGCCGTTCGGCGCGGACTTCAAAGACCATGGGCAGAGGCCCCACGAAGCGGAGCCTGTTGCCACCGGCATACCGTACCTGGACACTTACGCGACAGGATTCGGCTACTCGATGGGCGCGGGCGCCGGAGCGTTTTCCGCCTCCAGCCTTCTGCCGGTCATCGAACCCGGCGGCCTCGTCGCGCCGTTCACCGCGGTCTTCGTGATCGCCCCGGTAGCGCCAGGTCCAAAGCCGGGCTCCGGCTTCCTGCTGGTCGCGTTCGACGACAAGGGCTCGCGCAACTTCGTGATTGGCATCGCCGACGGCTACCCGTATGTCGGCTCGGGCGGCGCCAGGGTTACGTCGAACGCCATTCTCCCGGCAGATGTCACGAGGCTGGCGATCTCGGTCGCTCCGTCGATCGAGGGAATCTCCGTCTCCTTCTACCTCGACGAACGGCCGGCAGGAACCGGCTCGGTACCCGGGAGTCTTTTCATCGACACTCCCGGCGCATGTTCAATAGCGGGGGAAAACGGCTACGTGGCAATATACGACGAGCTGCGCATCATTCCTGGTCCGTACCCGGCTTTCTACGTTTCCCAAGCGCTTTCGAAGGGTGCCTCGCTCATCGCGGCCAGCGGTTTCGAAGGCGGATCGCTGGGGATGGACCTTACTCCCAGTGGCGGATTCTCCCTCGGCGACGGCAAGCTGACGCTCCAGCCCGGGTCGTCGCTGGCCGTAGGCTCCAAGGGAATACCGGCCGCGGGGGCTTCGCTTTCCTTCGAGCTGCTCGAGGGCGTAGTCGAGTCATCAATACGGCTCGCAGACGGGTCTGAACTCGCGGTTGCAACCGACGGGTCCGTCAGGCTCGACGGAGCGTTTCTCGGGTTCAAGCCCGCGGCAGGCGCCCAGGCGACCCGTACCGTGTCGATCGAATCGACCGGGGATGGAATCCGGCTCTACGGCGCGGGAGAAAGCTCGATCAAATTCAACACAAGGATGGCGGGGGACTCGCGTTGGCAAATCTCGGCGATTGGACGGGTGCCTGCAGTGCTTTCGAAGGTCACGGCCTCCGCGTTCTCCGCACCACTGGCAGCCGCACGCTCAGGTTCCGGTCCGAACACGGGCGAGCTCGCCGATTCAACGGCTACCCTCAGCATGGCACCAGCTCTCGATCAAATCGCCGGCATCGGTGACTGATGCACGTTCTCACTTGTTTTTCCATGGCAAATGGCAGAAAATATAAGCCGCTTTGTTTTTACGGCGCCTGCCGCGCTATAGTATTTTCCGACGATGAGGGATTTTCATGAGCCGGACGGCTCCTGGGAATTTTTCATTTGCTCCATGAGGAAGGATCATATGAAGTTAACGCCTTTGCTGCCGATCGCCTTCATCGCGCTCCTCGGGTCGTGCGTCAGTTCGCCCCCTCCCGCGCCCAAGGATACATCGCAGGAAACCAAGCCGGCCGCGACTGCGCCCGCGTCCACCAACTCGGCCTCCAAGGACCGTGCCATAGCCCTTGTCCAGGGAGGCGGATCGTCGGGCAGTACCGCCCCAGCCGGGGCGGCCCCGGCGGGAACCGCGGCCCGCCCCGCCGCGTCGCCGGCTGAAACCGTCGACATGCCCCCGCCGGCTCCCGGCGTCATGACGCCCGAAGAGGAGGCGTTCCTCAACAACTACCTCGCCAGGCTGCAGTACATGGTCTACTACGACGAAGCCGCCGGCATAGACGCCAAATCGGCCAAGGTCGCCGTAAACCAGGCCAACCGCTACCTGATCGAGAAGCTGGGCCTGTCGGTGGTCGACTTCGACCAGATAGAAAAGAACAAGAAGGACCAGCAAACGGCCTACCAGGCGGAGACAGGCGGCTCCATCGACCTCATCCAGTACCTCGCGCAGAAATACAACGCGGACGTCTACGTCGAACTGTCGTTCTCTTCGACGAGTTCCGCTTCAGGCGGCAAATTCTACGCTTCGGCCCAGGGTTCGATGAAGATCTTCGATACCTCGACGGCTCAGCTGCTCGGTTCAGTCGCATTCCAGAGCCCCCAGGTGATGAGCACCTCCTCGACCGAATCGGCCATCGGTAACGCCGTGGCCGCATCCGTGTGGAGCGCGATGCCCAAGATGACCGACCAGACGAAGGTGCTTGTCAAGAATTCGATGTCCCGCGGCATCCGCTACGAGATCCTCATCCAGAACACCCCCGACTCGAGGCAGATGAACAACCTCCGCCGGGCGCTCGCAAGGGTCGTACGCGAGGTGGAGCAGGTGTCGTACTCGCCTTCCGAAACCAGGATGGCGCTGTATACCTTCAAGTCGCGCGACAAGCTGGAAGACGCGATGTACGACGCAGCGGACAGGGCCGGACTGCTCGACATCTACCTGGTGTACAGCAGGGGCAAGGCTTTTACCTTCAACAGCGGACTGTAAGACAGGTCATACGGGGATGTTTCCCCTTGACATAGTGATTTTCGGGGCGCGCACCCGACATGGCGCCCTACATCATCGAAAGACCTTTAAGGAGGTTATCGTGAAGAAGATTCTTATCGCTCTCCTGGTGGTACTGGCGGTCTTCGCCCTCGCATCGTGCGCC
>PGXR01000171.1 GCA_002839245.1 Spirochaetae bacterium HGW-Spirochaetae-7
GCCTATCGACATGAAGAACAGGCATAGAACGCCGAGCAGGAGCATGCGCCTGGAGCGGAAGCGGTCGGCAAGCAGCCTGACGCTTTCCTCGAGCACGCCTGCCTCACGGAGCAGGGCGAAAGCGCCACCCACGACGGCGATGAAGGCGATGATGACGATGGCCAGCGCCGCGTCATCGCTGGCTAGCACCTCGACAGGGGCTGTGAGCCATCGCCAGGCAGGATAATCGGGCCTTGGAACGCGCGCATAGCTGTCAGGCACGACGACGAGGTCGCCGCCGGCCCCCGGCGTCCGTTTGTACGTGCCCGCAGGCACGACGAGGGTAAGCGAACCCGCGACAAGCATCAGCAACGCGAGTACGGCCAGCGATGCGGCAAAGGACCTGACGCTCAGCGTTCCGGCTTTCGAACCTGCCGCTTCCTTCTCCGGAATCGTCTCTTTTCCCATGATTGTCCCTTTTTATAAACCCGGTTCGAGAAGGGCCGGGAACGATACGTCCTGTGGGCTCTCCGCGTAGCGATAGAAGAACGAGAAGCGCTCGGCCAGAGTCGCCGCGAAGCGGCAGGGCGACTCGAGCTCGGCAGGCAAGGCGACCAGCAGATGGTAAGCGTCGGAGGCGATGTCCCACAGCGACAGGCCGTCAGCGGCGCCGGGCGCCGCCAGGACTGAAATTCCTTTGGGCATGGTCGGGCACGAGACAGCGGTCCATGCCGGCGGCGCGACTATCGCTACCCGGGTGAACCAGACCTGGATGCGGAGCGGCTGCGCGACGTTGCCGGGCATGTAGGCGTACACGCCCGCAAGACCGGGCAGGACGTTCGGGCCGAGGCCGGGCAGCCCCTCGACCCGGCTCGTACCCTGCACCAGGATCGCCCGGCCCGGAACGAGGCTTGCGGGCGTCGTGAAGCCCGCCGAGCCTGCCTCGCTCGTCGCGGCAACCGATCCGGCCGAGGCTGGCGCCGGTTGCCCGCCGCGGCCGCACGATACGGCGATGCTCGCCGTCGAAAGCGCCGCTGCGACGAGCAAGGCAGCACTGGCCTTCATTCCACCGTCACGCTCTTGGCCAGGTTCCTCGGCTGGTCCACGTCGCGGCCGAGCTCGAGGGCGCAGAAATACGCGAACAGCTGCAGCGGCGGCACCATCACGAAGGGCTGGAAAAGTGAGTCGACAGCGGGCACCGGGATGTACTCGTCGGCTATCGAAGCCACGAGGTCATCCCCCTCCTGGGCCACCGCGATGATCGGTCCGCCGCGCGCCTTGATCTCCTTCATGTTCGTTATCGTCTTCTCGCGGAGGTGGTCGTTGGGCACGAGGAAGAGGCTCGGCGTCTCGGGACTGATCAGGGCAATGGGACCGTGCTTGATCTCACCTGAGGCGTAGCCCTCCGCGTGGATGTAGGATATTTCCTTCAGCTTGAGCGCGCCTTCGAGGGCAATCGGGTACAGCAGCCCCCGCCCCAGGAACAGGAAGTCGTGGAAACGGGCGTAGCGCTTGGCTATCGCCTGGATATGGTCGCGCTGCTGCAGGCTTCGCCTGACAGCCTCGGGCGCCGCTTTCAGTTCCTCGAGGAAGCGTTCGCCTTCATGGTGAGACATGTCGTGCATCCTGGCCAGCGACAAGGTCAGCAGGTAGAACGCCGCGAGCTGGCTAGTGAAAGCCTTCGTCGACGCGACGGCTATCTCCGGTCCGGAATGCACGTAGATACCGCCGTCGCTCTCCCTCGCTATAGTCGAGCCGACGACATTGCATATGCCGAGCACCGCGCCGCCGCGGCGTTGTATCTCCCGCATCGCGTACAGCGTGTCCGCGGTCTCCCCCGACTGCGATACCGCCAGGTACAGCGAATGCGCCTCGACCACGGGGTTGCGGTAGCGCAGTTCGCTGGCCAGCTCCGCCTGCGCGGGCAGGCGCGCCACCGATTCGAGGAGCTGGCAGCCGACGAGCCCGGCGTGCCAGCTCGTGCCCGCGGCGATGACGCGGACCCGTTCTATGGCATGCAAGTCCTTCTTGGCCAGGTTGAGGCCGCCCAGCTTGGCCGAGCCGTATTCCATATCGAGACGGCCGGTAAGCGCGCGCTCTATGGACTCCGGCTGCTCGAATATCTCCTTTTCCATGAAGCAGGAGAATCGGCCCTTCTCTATCGCGCCAAGCTTCCAGGTGATCTGGTCGATCCTGGGGTCGACCGCCTGGTCGTCACGGTCGGAAATCCTGAAATCGGTCGGCGTCATCGACACAACTTCGCCGTCGTTCAGGTAGACGACGTTGGTCGTGTGCGCGAGCAACGCCGTCACGTCGCTCGCCAGGAGCATCTCCCCGTCGCCAACGCCCAGCACGAGCGGGCTGCCGTTGCGCGCCCCGACGATACGACCCGGTTCGTCGGCGTGCATCGCCGCTATGCCGTAGGTGCCACGCATGTGCCCAAGCGCCGCCTTGAGGGCCGATTCCAGGTCCCCGTCATAGTGGTAGGCTACCAGATGGGCTATAACCTCGCTGTCGGTCTCGCTCAAGAAGACGGCGCCTTCTTTTTCGAGCATCTCTTTGAGAGGCACGTAGTTCTCTATAATGCCGTTGTGCACTATCGCGATCTTGCCCGAGACGTCGGTATGGGGGTGGGCGTTGGCGTCGGTGACGCTGCCGTGCGTTGCCCAGCGCGTGTGGCCTATGCCGCTCGAGCCCGCCAGGTCCTTGGGAACCGCCTTCCTCAGCTCGGCGATCTTGCCCTTTCTCTTGATGACGACGAGAGGACGCTCCCCTGCCGCGATCGGCCCGCCTTTCAACACCGCTATGCCCGCGGAGTCGTAGCCGCGGTACTCCAGGCGCTTCAGCCCTTCAACCAGGATGCGCGAGGCCTGCCTGGGCCCCGTGTAGCCAACTATTCCACACATGGTTCTTTCCTTTCCGTCCGTGTCCCTGCCGCGCCTGCCCCTGAGGGCGGACGCCGGAAGACGGCGCTGGCGCAGACCTCCTTGATGGCGGTGCGCGCTACCTGGCTAGGCTATCGTGATACCGGGTTGCCGTCAAGGACTCCCTCGCGTTCAATGCCTGGGTCCATTGCGCCTGCCCGCGACTTACCGGATACTGCTATCCATGACGGAACTGTCCGCGGACACTTTTTTTCCAGAAGCCTCGTCGTTTTACGTGCCTGTCGCTGGCAGCACGATGGACGAGGCGCGAACCCTGTCCACCGGGCGGCCCAGGGGGCTGGTCCGGGCCGGGAGGCAGACGGCGGGGCGCGGCAGGCTCCCAGGACGTGTCTGGCACGGCCAGTCTGACGAAAGCCTCCTGGTCACTTTCTGGCTTCCCCTGGACAGTTTCGGCACCGCTCCTCCGCCGCTTCTCGCCGGCCTCGCCGTGCGGCGCGCGTGCGATGCCTGGGCACGCGCGGCCGGAGCGATCCTGGGGCATGGTGTCGAGCTCAAGTGGCCGAACGACGTGCTATGCGGCGGCAGGAAGCTGGCGGGCGTACTCTGCGAGTCGGGCGGCGGTACGGTCTACATCGGAATCGGCATCAACTGCAGCCAACCCGGCTTTGAAGGCGATTTCAGGACGGAACCTACGTCGCTGCTGGTCGAGACGGGCAAAGCAGCGGAACCAGCCGACCTCCTGAAGTGCTTGACCGATGCCATGATTGAAGTCCTGTGCCTCGGCGATACCTGGCGATCCGAATACGAAGCGTGCCTGGCCTGGCGCGGCAAGCCGGTGATGTTCAGTCCGGGAATCGAGGAAGCATCAACCAGAGGCACGCTCGATGGAATCGACGTGACGGGAGCGGTCATTGTCTCCGGCCGCCCCTGGCCCTCCGGTGAACTGAAGCTCGTTATTGACGAGGGAGCCTGGACATAGTACTGTTTCCCGGTATGCCCACGAACATCACTCCGGGAAACCGGGACAAGCAGTCGCAGCACGACGAGCCATCAGCCTCCGGATTCTTCCAGAAGTTTCTGGGGATGTTCGGGATGGGCGATCCCGAGGCCGACAAGAAGCGCCTCGTCAGGAACATCGGCAAGGATCTTTCCCGCTCGCGTTACCGCTTCTACAAGCCGAAAACATCCGAGGTCCTCCCGGGCCTCGCCCGCTTCTTCTACGAAACCTACAAGGTGATAGCCCCGGCCCAGGTCATGCTTACCAACGCCTCCCAGAGCGGCGTCCTGAAATCGTTCGTCATAGAGAACTTCCTGTCGCCCGAGCAGCGTCAGCAATCCGAGTGCATGACCGACGCGTACATACAGGAAAAAGCCAAGACCATGAGCGTCAAGGACCTGCAGGAGCACATCAAGCAGCTGATGCTGTCATTCTTCTCCGCCTTCGACGCCGAGAAGACTTCCCAGATCGACAGTGCATATTCCACGCTGCTGTCGTTCATCAATTTCATCAACTTCGACTTCTTTTTCCTGCTCAAGAAATTCGACTCGAACGTCGCCGAGCGCAACTTCTCGTACAACCCCAAGTTCGATTCGCTGTCGGGAGATTATGTCGCCGACGACCTGCATGACTTTCTCGAGGTATTCATGCCGCTCAACCTTGACGCGGACTGGAAGCGCATCTTCACCGCGCTCAAGGAATACCGCAATATGGACGTCATCCAGGTAGACTCGTGGACAAAGCTGGCGCCAGCCCTCAAGGACGTGCGCGAATCGGGAGTGCTCGAGCATATAGTCCAGCACGTCAAGCGGGACCCCTTCCTGGCGGTCATCCCCCGGGCCGCCGGCGAGCGCATCGTAGAGACGTTCATCGACAAGATGAAGAACCAGACGACCATGACCTTGCAGAAGATTGCCCAGGGGCGGCGGAACTCCAAGATCGACGACCTGTCCAAGGCGGTCTTCGGCACGACGGTCGTCCTGCGGCTCAAGAATTATACCGACAAGGCCAATACCGTTTTCGCCAAGAAAATGCTCGGCGGTTTCACGCAGACTCAGGCGCTCAACTATCTGAAGGCGTACCTCATCGACTATTTCAAGAAAGACATCCGCGAACTCGTCGACATACTCCTCATTCGCGGCCAATGGTCGACGAACGTCCAGTCGCAGCAGATCTCCGACGGCTACCACGCCCTCCTCGAGGTATCCGAGCAGATCATCGAGTTCGACGACGACCTGGCGGACGACGGAGACGTCGGAATCAAGCTGCGGAACGCCATGCTCAAGTCGGACCGGGACAAGGACTCAATCAAGTACCTGAGGCAAGCCCTGAAGGACGTCAACGACAAGGCGCTCTCGCTGGTCAACAAGTCCGCGCTCAACCTGATAACCGTCGGCAGGCACCTGAAGGCCTTGATAGAGGACCTTGTCAAGCCGCACCACGAACTGCTCCTCAACTGGAAGGAAGTCGAGAACGCCGCGACCATCCCGATGAAGGAAGCCATGACCGAGTCATACAAGAAAATCTACTACATGGTCCAGTTGTTGCAGTTCTACGTCAAGGAAGACGCGCCACAGTAGTGGCGTGGCGCTGCTTAAGCAGCGCGTATTACTGGTCAAGGCGGAAGCGCTCGACGCGGGACAGAAGGCGCTCGGGAACCCTGCATCTGACTATCGTCGCTTCGCCGTCGTGCCCCTCGGACAACACCATCGCCTCCCGGTACAGAAGCGGCACGATGGCGTAATCGGCGGGCAGCACGCGCAGCGTCATCTCCGCCTCGTCGGCGGTCAAAGCGGCCTCTATCGCCGCTTTCAGCGCGGGGAGGCCCTCGCCGGTAGTCGCCGACACGAAGATCGAGCCTGGATGCCGTATCGCCATGAACTCGAGAGGCGTCCTGTCCTGCAGCCGGTCTATCTTGTTGTATACTATCAACGATTTGGCCGTGCCGGCCCCGATCTCGGCGAGCACCTTGCAGGTCGTCTCGTACTGAACGTCGAACTCCGGATCAGACGCGTCGACGATATGGACCAGCAGATCGGCGTCCGCCGCTTCCTCGAGCGTCGCCTTGAAGGCCTCTACGAGGCCATGGGGCAAGTTGCGTACGAAACCGACCGTGTCGGTCACCAGGACAGAACCGGAACTGGTGTCGAGCCGCCTCGTCGTCGGATCGAGGGTCGCGAACAGCTTGTCGGCGGCCAGCACGTCGGCGCTCGTGGCGATCGCGTTGAGGATGGACGACTTGCCCGCGTTCGTGTAGCCGACTATGGCC
>PGXR01000172.1 GCA_002839245.1 Spirochaetae bacterium HGW-Spirochaetae-7
ACGCAACGTGTCGACGCAAAGCCTGGCCGTGAGCCGGAGGGCCTCGTCGCCGGCCTGGTGGCCGTACCGGTCATTGATCTCCTTGAACCCGTTCATGTCCATGACGGCCAACCCGACGGGACGCGCATGCCTCCTGGCGCGTTCCAGTTCAACCGCGGCCAGCTCGTAAAAGCGTCTGCGGTTGGGAAGCCGGGTAAGCTCGTCGGTCGATGCCAGCTCCTCCAGTTTTTCCTGCAGCAGTTCGCGCTCGGTAACGTCGATGAAGGTGTGGATCTCTCCCAGCAAGTTTCCGTTGGTGCTGCGGACAGCCGAGCAATGGGTCTCGAAGCGCCGGTCAGCGCCTGTGCTGCCGGGGATGGAAATGGTCGTCCCCGTGTCGTCGCAGGCAACCGACAGATTTTTCCGCGCGTGGCTCGCGATGATCGCCTCGATCGACAAGTCGCCCGAACCTTCTGCAAGTTCTTCGAACAGCGTCTCGGCTGCCTTGTTGTGGTCGATGATCTCGCCGCTGTCGTCGACTACGACGGCGGCGTCGCGCATCTGCTCGAAGACCAGGTCGCGGGCCAGCGGCTGGATATCGAAAAGCCTGTATTTGAAAAAGCCCGCGGAATAGAAAGCTGCGGAGACGGTGAAGGCTATTGGCGTGATGTCTATGCCGGCGGGATTGAGCCCGGCCATGTAGATGATGTTGGCCAGGATCGGGGCGATCGACCCTGCGAGCATCAATGCCACCTGGCGACGGCGGCTGACGCTTCCGAACCTGGCGGCTTTCAGGAATACGACGAGGCCGTAAAGGAATATGCCATAGATGTATACGACGTTGACCCAGTACCAGGGCCCTTTGCCGAACGAGATGATCGAAAGGCCAGAAACGGTGGCTATGGAAGGCGCCTTGTAAAGCAGTTCGTGGTAGGGAATGGTACCCGCGATTACGACGGTCATGACCGGGATGATGGAAACCTTCGCCACGAGTCCCGGCGTCGGACGCTCGGCGCCGCTGAAATCGCGGATGACGAAGAACATCGCGACGGCGACCGAAACCATTCCGGCGTACTCGAACGCGATGCAGAAGAGCACGCCGCCGAGGCTGGGCTGGAGCAGCTCCGCCGCGGCGAAAACTGCGTACACCGCGGCAGATGCGCACAAGGCGGGGAACGAGTAGAATCGTCCTTTGGCTCTTGCCTGGAAGAGCCCGATCGTGCCCAGGGACAGGCAAGCTATGAACGATGTCAACAGCGCTCCGATAACCATCGCTTTCATAGGCGTTTCACCCGCACCTTCTGCATGTAGCACCTAGAAACGGTAGGTGAACCTGCCGCTTATCGAGGTCGGACCGGAGTTGGAAAACTCCGCCTTCCTGAATCCGTACAGTACGGCACTGTCTATGTCCGAATATCCGGAGCTCGACTCCATGAGGACGTCCTCCAGCCTGGGAGTGCCGCTCGGCCCCGCGGCGGATACCTTGAACAAGACCTCGACCGGCCTGAGGCTCTTGCCGGACTTGTATTCAGCCTCCTTGAGGTTGTAGCCGGCGTCCTCGAGCATGGTCCAGAGTTCTGGCCTGGCGTCGTACTCCGGTTGCCGCAGCCTCTTGAGCTGCCAGTTTCCGTTCTGACGCTTTTCATAGGAGCTTTCAAAAATTGCCCTGCGCCTGGCCGAGGTGCCTGGAAGCCCGGCGAGGTCCGGTATCGCGTCGTACAGCGACGGCGGTACCTCGAACGGCAGCGGCATGAACAGCACGATAGGAATGTAGAGGCTGCGTCCCGCGATTCCCGAGCTGGAGTCGAAGGTCATGTCGTACGAGTTGCCGTTCTCCGAGCCCCTGAGCACGACCGGCGCCGGCGGCGGCACGACGCTCGTGGCACCGACGGGAGGCTGGGTCGCCGGCGTCGGCGGCTTTGCCTGTAGCGCCGGCTTCGGGCTTGCCGCCGGTTTCGGCGCGGAGGCCGGAGATGCGGCCACCGGGGTGGGTACGGCATCTGGCGGTACGACGACGGGCTCGACCTTGGGCTTTGGACGCGACACGTCCGCGCCTTCCTTGGAGCCGAGCCTGACGAACACCGGCCCGGAATAGTCGTCAAGCTCCTTTATGGCAAGCGACGACACGAGGGCCGCGACAAGCAAGGCCAGCAGCCAGGCTCCAAGTGCCGTGGACCAGGAGATGGCGAGCCGCTTGCGCTCGCGCATCCTAAGCCAGTCGTCGCGTGCACTCGTCACGGCGCGTCCTTGGCGGCTCCGGCAGGGCGTGTCGACAGTCCTACCGCGTTTACGCCGTTTTTCTTCAGGGCATCGAGAAGCGTGACGACGAGCTGGTACGGCGCGGCGGCACCTGCCTCGAGGACCGCTTCTACTTCACCGGCCGTGCGGCCCTCGATTTCGGAAGCGATAACCGCCTCCGCCCCGGCAGCCGTCGTCTTCGTCTTGTTGACATACACTTCCAGGTCGGAAACCGCGATCACCGACAGTTCGGTGATGGTGATCGCCGTGGCCGTGCCTGAGTCGGGCAGCCTGAGCTCTATCCCCGGCGCAGTCTTGAAGGTGCTCGATATCATGAAGAAGATGACCAGCTGGAATACCACGTCGATAAGCGGGGTCAGGTCGACGTTTATCTGCGGCTTGAGCCTCCGTTCTATGGTCATGCGCCGGCTCCGTTGCCAGGCTCGTCCTTGATCGCGGTGGCCGCCGAGGCGAGGCTCCTCCTCTTGCCCGAGTTGATCATGAGGACGAGAGCGGTTACCTGGTTTTCCATCTTGAGCAGTATCATGTTGACCTTGGTGACGAGGGAGTTGTAGAAGATGACCGCCGGTACGGCGACGACGATGCCGGCGACCGTCGTGATCAGGGCTTCGGACACGCCCTTGGCAAGTATCGACGGGTCGGCTACGGCGCCGAAGCGGCCGAGTACGCCGAAGGCCTTCATCGTTCCGGTGACCGTCCCCAGGAGTCCAAGGAGCGGTGCGATGTGGGCTATCGTGCCGAGCGCTGAGACGTTCTTCTCGAGCCGCGGCACTTCCTGGGCGGCCGCGTCCTTGAGCACTTCCTTCTGGGCAGCCTCAGGGTACGAACGGTACTCGAGGCCGACCCTGATGAGCGCCGAGAGAGGCGACTCGTTGTTGTCGCATATCGACAGGGCTTCTTCGAAGTGGCCTTTCTCGACAGACGCCTTGACCCGCTGGAAAAGCTTGTCCTCGTCGGTCTTGATGCTCCTGAAGTACAAGAACCTCTCGATGATGATGGCGAGTCCGACTACCGACAATGCCATGATCACCCACAGTACGACTCCGCCCTTGTCTATGAAATCGAGCATGCATGCCTCCATACGCTTCAATACTACCCTGATTGTACCTTGCCGTGAAGGCTTGGCCACGAAAATACACGAAAAAGTTCCGAGCCTTAGCCTTTATGGGCCCTTGCCAGCGCCGCCACGTCAAGAATCAAGGCTATGCCGCCGTCAGCCAATATGGCGGCTCCCGAGACGCCGGTCACATACCTGGCTATCTCGCCTATCGGCTTGATGACCGTCTGGTAGCCTCCCAGCACCTGGTCGAAACCGATGGCCAGTTTTGAATCGAAGATGCTGACGATGACAATCTCCTCGCGCTCCGGTGGTTCCTCGTCCTCGCCGAATAGGTCGCGCGAGGAAACGTAGGGTATGAAGTCCTTGCCCCTGACAATCAGCCGTTCGGGGTCATTCCGTCGCTCCCGTTCGAAGCAGGAGTCGACGCACGACAGCGGTATGACGAAGTTCCTGCTGCCCGAACGGACGAGGAACCCGTCTATGATCGCGAGAGTCAGCGGTATGTCGAGGCGGAATTCGGTGCCTTTCCCCAGTTGCGACTTGACGGTCAGCGTTCCGCCGAGCTGGTCTATGGCGGTTTTCACCACGTCCAGCCCCACGCCGCGACCCGAGACGTTGGATACGATGTCCGCGGTGGAGAAGCCTGGCTTGAAGATCAGCTCGTCCACCTCCTCCTCCAGGAGGCGGGCGTCCGGGGCGACGATGCCCCGCTCTATGGCGCGGCCGAGGATCTTCTCCCGGTCGAGGCCGCGGCCGTCCTCCTGCACGCTGATGCGGACGAACGCGCCCGTGTGCTGCGCCTTGAGGGTGATCGTGCCGATCCGCGGCTTTCCTGTCCGTTCCCGTTCTGCCGTTTCCTCGAGGCCGTGGTCGGCTGCGTTGCGGACCAGGTGGACCAGCGGGTCGTTGAGCACGTCTATGACCGACTTGTCAATTTCCGTGTCGCCGCCTTCCATCCGGAGTTCGATTTCCTTTCCCAGGTTCTTGGCAAGGTCCCTGGTAAGCCGCTTGAACTTGGCGAACAGCGACTCGACCGGCACCAGCCGCAGTTCCATCGACGTGGCGCGAAGCTCGCCGGCGAGCCGCTTGACGTAGTCGCTGATGCCGTGGAGGTGGCGGTCTCCCGAGTCCTTTACCGTCTGGGACAGCTGGGCCTGGACCGTCACGAGTTCGCCTACAAGGTTGAGCAGTGCGTCCAGCTTGTCGGAGCGGATGCGGATCGTCTTCCGCTCGCTCTCCTCCCTGGCCGCCTGGACGACGTTCTTGGCGTGTTGCTGCTCGAATATCGCGTCCTCCACCACTGCCGGCGACGCTCCCAGTTCCTTGACGAGTATCTCCCCTATCGGATGCTGCCGCGACAGCGCATCCCTTATGGACTCTCCCGACATGCTGCGGGCGGCCAGGATCTCGCCCAGCCTGCGAACCTCCTTGCCGTCTATCACGTCGTTCTGGTCCAGCTCGACGATGGAGACGGCCGACGTGCCTTCCTCGAAGATGAACACGTCCCTGACCGTGCCGGCATCCATCGAGGTGGTCAGGAGCGCAGTCCAGGACAAGTAGCACGACTCGGGGTCGAGCTCCGATAGCGGCGGTACGGCATGGACGTCGCAACGGATGCTCGTCTCGCCAAGTTTCCGTAATTCGCGGATAAGCGATTCCGGCTTGACCCCGCGGCGGTAGGTATCGGCGGATGGCTTGTACTTGATCCTGTAGGTCCTGAATTCCCCGGGCGTGAACTGGCCGATGCTCCTTGGAGCCGCGACGGCCTTGGCGCCTTCGTCCTTCTTGCTTGCCTTGCCTGAAAGGGCCGTGAGCGTGGCGACCAGATCCTCGCGCTCCTCCGGCGAAGCCGTCTCGGGCGCGTCGAGCAGCGCCCTGATATGGTCTCGCGAGCGCAATACCGCATCGGCCAGCTCGGGCGTCGATGGTAGCGACAGGCTCCTGAAATGGTCGAGGGCAGCCTCGACCTCGTGGGCGAAAGCTCCCACGGCGTCGAACCCGAACATTGAAGCCGAACCCTTGATCGAATGCAGGGCCCTGAAGGCGGCATTCATTGATTCCACGTCGGTGGGGTTCTTCTCCAGTTCGAGGAGGTGGTCTTCGAGTCCGTCGAGGAGTTCATGCGCCTCGTCGAGGAAAGTCTCTATCAGCTTGTCGTTCATGCCGTACCTCCGGCCCGCTCGCCCATGGAGTCGCAGGACAGCATCGAGAGCAGCGATTGCTCCTCGCCCGCCGCCTTCACCTCGAGCTTGAGCCCCTTCGCCGCGGCCTCGGCCTTGCATGAGACGATAAGCTGGGCCAGCGACGAATCCGACTTCCTGGTCCTGCTCAGGTCGAGCGTTATCGTGGAACCCCGTCTTGCCTGTTCGATTGCCGCCATGAGTTCCACCCGGATGCCGGCGACCGCGGAGATGCCCGCGTCCTCCGGCGTGTGTACGGTCAGGTCAAGCACGTGGTCCCCCTTCGGCCGCGCCGAACAGCGCTTCCTTCGACGCCAGTTCGTGAAGGTCGATGATCGAGTGCCTCGTCTCGCCTATGAAACAGAAGCCCTCGAAATATCTGGCCGCATTGTCCGGCAGGAAATCGGGAACGGCTGAAATGTCCGAGTCCTCGAGGTTGACTACCTTGCCGATCCTGTCGGCCTGCAAGCCGATGAAGGGCAGCAGCGTACCGTTTTCCACCTCGAATATCACGATGCCGCCTTCCTCGTCGTCGAGGTCAGGCGCGACGACGCCCGCGCCCGTAGCCTTTCTGGTCAGCTTGAATTCGTCTACCTTGGTACGGCTCAGGGCCTCCCTTGGA
>PGXR01000173.1 GCA_002839245.1 Spirochaetae bacterium HGW-Spirochaetae-7
CTCATGTGGACCCTGGCGCCCCGCTCGCTCTTCCCTATAAAGCCTTGCACAGAATGCCTTCACGGCGGGGCGCGCGGGCCTATTCGCCGATGATCTTCACGAGGACGCGCTTGCGGCGTCGGCCGTCGAACTCGCCGTAGAAGATGCGTTCCCAGGGCCCGAAATGAAGCTTGCCCGCGGTAATGGCAACGACGACCTCGCGGCCGAAGATCTGGCGCTTGACGTGCGCGTCGGCATTGTCCTCGCCGACATTGTGGCGCCAGGCGGAAACCGGATCGTGAGGAGCCTGGCGTTCGAGCCAGTCGGCGAAATCGGCGTGCAGTCCCGCTTCCGCATCGTTGATGAAAACGCTCGCGGTGATGTGCATGGCGTTGACCAGGCAAAGCCCGTCATGCACGCCCGACTCCGATACGAAGCCCTCCACCGAATCGGTGATGTCGATGAATTCCGTCCGCTTCCTGGTTTCGAACCACAGTTCACGCGTAAATGCTTTCATGTCATCAGTATAGCCAGCGAAACCTACCGCCGCTATACTCGATCCATGCGCGCAATCTGCATCCAGCCGCCTCTTGCCCAGCTCAACGCACCCTACCCCGCCGCCTGGTACCTCGACGCCTGGCTCCGCTCCCGCGGCATGGAATCGGTCGCATTCGACCACTCGATAGAACTGGCACGACTGCTGTATAGCCGGGAAGGGCTCGAGCGGGTCTTCGCCGACGCCCGCGCCGCCCTCGAGGGGCGGAAGCACCCCGACAAAGCCACGGCCGGCAGGATACGTGCCTACTTCGACGACGAGGAGCGATACATCGCGCTTATCGATTCGATCACAGCCTTCCTGGCCGGCGAGGACCCGGGCTTCGCATACAGGATAGCGGTCGGCGCCGGGCTGCCAGCCGGCATGAGGGCAGAAGCTGTCCGTGGCGAGGGATTGGGCCCCGACGACGCGCGCGCCTGGGCGACGGCCACCATCAACGACCTGGCTGATTTTATCTGCTACGCCCTCGACCCCGGATTTGGGACCGTCCGCTACTCAGAAGCGCTGGCACGCAGCGCGACCTCGTTCGTGCCCCTGCGCGAAGGCGCCAGGAGCGGCTGGGTCCTGTCGACGTTCTACCGCCCGCTGCTCCGCAGCCTGTATCATGGCCTTGTCTCCGGATGCAAACCGTCGGACAAGGGCGACGATCGCGTTATCGTTCTCCTGAGCATTCCCTTCCCCGGCTGCCTGTCAGGCGCGATCGCCGCCGCGGAGGAAGCCAGGGCGGCTTTCGGAGCCCGCGCGACGGTAGTCGCCGGAGGCGGCTACGTTTCCACCGAACTCAGGTTCCTCGAAGATCCATCCGTCTTCGATGTGTTCGACTACCTGGCCTACGACGCCGGGTTCGGAGCGCTGGCTTCCATCCTTGCCGTGCTGGACGGAGAGCCGAGATCAGGCCTGTACCGCGTGCGCAGTCGCGACGGGGAGAGCGGGCTCGTCGTCGCGAGCGGGTTTCCTCCCGATGAACCGTGCCTGCCGGGGACAGACCCCGTTGCCTTGGGGACAGACCCCGTCGGCCGGGACTACGCCGCGCTAGAGCACCGGGCGATCGTCGGGATCCATCCCGACTACCGGGGGCTGGACTTCTCGCGCTACCTGCGCGTCGTCGATTCGCCCAATCCCATGCACCGGCTTTGGAACGACACGCCCTGGCTCAAGTACCGGCTGGCGTATGGCTGCTACTGGCGCCGCTGCGCTTTTTGCGACACCCAGCTCGACTACATAAAGCGCTACCTGGCCTCGGATCTCGACGCGATGCTCGACGCGGCCGGCAAGGCCGCAGAGGCGACCGGGCTCCACGGCATCCATTTCGTCGACGAAGCGATGCCGGTCAACCTGACGCGTGCATTCGCGAAGCGCAACGCTCTTCTGCCTCGCCCGTTCACGTTCTGGGGCAATGCGCGCTTCGACAAGGCCTGGACCGACGAAGCCTGCGCCTTTGCCGCCGAGCGCGGGCTGGTCGCCGTATCCGGCGGCATCGAGATAGCCACCGGGCGGGGTCTGGAGATCGTCGGCAAGGGATTCACCATGACTGAACTGGCGCGCGCGCTGGCGGCCTTCAAGCGCTCGGGAGTGCTGGTCCACGCGTACCTGATCTACGGCTTTCCCGGGCAGAACGACCAGGACATCGCCGATTCGGCTGAAATGGCGCGCGTCCTCCTGGCGGAGGGCCTGGTCGACTCCGCGTTCTGGCACCGTTTCGTGCTGACGCGGCACTCCGCGATGTTCGCTGCATGGGAAAAAGGCGGCCATCCGGGTCTCGAGCCCTTGATCCCCCGTTCCACCTTTGCGCTCAACGACCTGAAATTCCGCGGCGAGGAACGCTCGGAGCGCTGGACAGCCCCCCTGGACGCTTCGCTTTCTGCATGGGCCGACGACGGGGACTATGGAAAGCCGCTGTCAACGTTCCTGCCCAGGAGCCTGCCGCGCCCGAAGCTTGACGCCGTGGCGATACTCAAGGAGGCTGGCCTACTGTAGGCACCGCGGTTTCGCACTGGTATAAAAGCCCAGGACCATCCTTTCGGACAGCCGCTTATCAATGAAAAAACCCATCCTTGCGGATGGGTTTCCATTTTTGGGCGGTACAAGAGTCGAACTTGTGACCCCCAGCGTGTCATACTGGTGCTCTAACCAACTGAGCTAACCGCCCGGACTCGTCTTCGCCGTCAAGCGCCGACGGGAGTTTATACCAGAGCGCAACGCACCATGTCAACCGGCGCGGCTCCCCGTGTTATTTCGACAGGACGTGGGAAATACGCTCGAGTACCTTCTTGCGGTCAAGCGGCTTGACGATATAGTTCTTCGCGCCGGTCAGCAGCGCCTGCTTGACGAGATCCTGCTTGCCCAGTGCACTGATCATGATGACGCGGGCATTCTTGTCGAACTCTATTATCTTCTGCAGGGCGGTTATGCCGTCCATGTTGGGCATGGTGATGTCCATCGTAACGAGGTCGACGTTCGGGTACAGTTCCTTGTAGCGCTCCAGGCCCAGGAGGCCGTCGGCGGCCTGCCCGACGACGTCGTAGCCTTCCGAGGTCAGGATCTGGGTAATCTGCTTGGCGACGAACATGGAGTCATCGACGACCAGGATCCGGAACGGCGTGCCGTCGGGACGGTGTCCTTCGGGCATCCGTTCGTTGATGGAAGGGAAATCTTCTTTGGTCTTCATTTCAGGGACCCCCTATGCCCGCTCACGGATGGCTACGTTGATCTCGACCTTGCCCTGCGGGGTCTCCATAGGCACGATCAGTGCCTCGACGTCCTGGTTCGAGACTTCCATGTTGTCGCCGGTGAATATCGCTGGCGGCGTGAGGTCGAAGCGGAAGCCAAGCTCATGGAGCTTTGTGACCGCCTGCGCGGTGATCATGTTGGCCAATTCGGTGATGGTCGCCTTGGCGAGATCGTCCATCGTCGTGATATCCTCGCCGTTCATCGCCGAGGCGATCTTCAGCGCGGTGGGCCTGTCCATGTCGAAAAGGACGCGCCCCTCGACGTCTCCCGCGAGGCCTACGATGGCCGCCACGCCCATCACCGGCATCGACGTCGACTTGAGGTACAGCTCTCCGCGCTTGACGTCTACGTTCAGGACTTCGCGCATCACGTTGAAGGCGCTTTCCACGAAGGGGTTGATATACTCTACTCTCATGTGGCTCTCCTGCGTTGTGTGATGCCGGCCATGTCAGGCCCCTTTCACGTAAACCGAGACGGGCTCTCCGCCCGTACGGTTCCATCCGTCCATCGGCAGCCGCTCGTTTGCCCCGAGAATCACGGCGCCGCCAAGTTTCGTCTTTTCATTGAAATCGGCGAGGAGCTTGCGCTGGTCGGCCGTGGAAAGGAAGGATACGGTATCGCGGCTCAATATCAGGTCGACGGGAGGAACGGGATTGCTGTTCATCACGTCGTGGAACTCGAAGAATATCGAGTCGCGCACCGTCTGGTTGAAAGTCAGGCCGTTCCGTCCCTGCACCATCAGGTCCCTGTACATTTCCGGGACGTTCTCCGCGCTGAACACCATGTTCGCCGCCATCGAGATGGCGAGCAGGTCGGAATCGTTGGCCCAGATCTTTATCCTGGCCTCCGGATACGCCAGCCTGAGCGCGCAAGCCAGCGAGTATGTCTCGTAACCCTTGCCGCAACCCGGGTTCCATACGTTGACCGACTTCGACTGGGCTGGCGGGAGGGCCGCCATGACCGCGGCAGAATACTCCTCGGACCACAGCTCGCCGTTGCAGGGCGAATAGAAGGTTGAAAGGAATTCGTCGGCTTCGCCGGGCTCCTTGAGCTGGACATCGGTCGCCTTCCTCGTCGAGCTCCATTCCTCGAAGCGGGCACGGAACCACGCGTCGTTGATCGCCGACACGCCGAAACGCCTGAAGGCGAAAAGAGTCTCCATGATGAAATCGGCGTTGACGTTCCCGTCGGTGACGGGAACGATGGCCTGGTCGACCGCAGGGGCCTGAGGCGCGAACGCCGCCGCGAGCCGCGCCACCGGAGGCGGCGCGTCGGACTCCTTCTTGAGCGAGAATAGTTTCTCCACGTTCAGGATGATGAACAGCTTGCCCTGGTTCTCGATGATGCCCTTGATGTACTTGACGTTGATGTCGCCGAATATCGGGTGGGGCGGCTGTATGCCGGCCCGCGAAACGCCGACGACCTTGTCGATGTTGTCTACGATGATGCCGAAGACATGCTCGTCGATGCGCAGGATGAGGAGGCTCTCGAGGGAATCGTCGTTCTTGCGCTCGGCAGGGAGGTGGAACATCGTACGCAGGTCGATTATGGAGATGATGTCCCCACGGAGGTTGTATACGCCGCGGACGAAGGGAGCCGCGTTGGGTACGTAGGTGAACCTGCTCGCGTTCGCGATTTCCTTGACGTTCATGATGTCTATGCCGTATTCCTTGCCCCCGAGGGAGAAGGTGACCATCTTGAAGTCTACTTTGTCCGCCCGTTCCTTCTTTTCGTCGCGGGCATCGGGTTGCGCTTTGTCGGCCGTTTGTACGCTCATGCGGTTCGCGCTCCAGTCCTCAACGTATGGTCAGCTCGAGGCGCTGACGCTCCTCGAGCTCCTTCTTCTGGCCAAGCTCCAGGAGCTGGCTGACGTCTATTATCAGGCATACCGAACCGTCGCCGAGGATCGAGGCACCCGCGATGCCGGGCGAGTTGGTGTACTGGTCGCGCAGCGGCTTGATGACCACGTCTTCCTCGCCGATGAGCGAATCGACCATGAGCCCGACCCGCTTGTCGCTGGTACCGACGATGACAACGAAGCAGAAGTCGCCCTGCTCGGCCGTCTGGATCCTGAAAAGGCGGTTCAGCCTGAGAAGCGACACGACGTCGTTCCTGACGTTGAATACCTCGTAGTTGTCTATCATCCTGATGTCGGACGGCTTGATACGGTGGCTCTCGATGACGCTCGTAATCGGTATCGAATAGGTCTCCTTGCCGACGCGCACGAGGAGGCCCTGGATGATAGCCAGGGTAAGCGGCAGCTTGATGGTGAACTTGCTGCCTTTGCCACGCTGGCTGGAGACGGTAACCGAACCGGTGAGCTTCTCGATCTGGCGCTTGACGACGGCCAGCCCCACGCCGCGGCCGGATATGTTGGTTATCGTCGAGGCGGTGGAAAATCCCGGATCGAAAATCAGGTTGTACGACTCGAGTTCGGTGAGGATCTTGTCGGGATGGATCAGGCCGCGCTCCAGCGCCTTGGCCCTGACCGCGTCGACGTCAATGCCCTTGCCGTCGTCGGATATCTCGATGACGATCATGTTGCCCTCGTTGGAGGCGCGGAGCATGACCGTGCCTTCCTCGGACTTGCCGGCGGCCTTGCGCTCATCCACGCCCTCGATGCCGTGGTCGAGAGCGTTGCGGACGGAGTGCATCAACGGATCCAGCAGGTCCTCTATGACCGCCTTGTCGAGTTCGGTCTCCTCGCCTTCGATGACCAGGTTGACCTTCTTGGACAGGCTCTTGG
>PGXR01000174.1 GCA_002839245.1 Spirochaetae bacterium HGW-Spirochaetae-7
ATACTAGCGGACACGACGCTGAACCTCCCCGACTTCAGGGCTGCCGAGCGGACATTCGGCCTCGTTACGCAGGTGGCGGGCCGAGCCGGCCGGTTCGTCAAGGGCGGCAGGGTAATAGTCCAGACCTACAGGCCGACGAGCCCGGTGCTCGCGAGGGCGGCCGCCCACGATGCCGAGGGCTTCTACGCCGACGAACTGGCAGCGCGGCGAGAGCTTGGCTTCCCGCCGTTCTCGCGGCTCCTCCGCATAGTCATCCGCTCCAAGGACGCTTCGAGGGCGCGGTCGGCCGCGGCCGAGCTGGCCGGGCGGCTGGCCGGCACGGCGACGGTCGACGTGCTCGGCCCCGCGGAGTGCCCGATAGCCGTCGTCTCGGGGAACGTCCGATGGCAGGTGCTGTTGCGTTCGGCCGACGCCGCCCCGGCAAGGGCCGCACTGACGGCCGCGCTGGCCGGATGGAAACCGGCGGCGGCAGTCTACGTGGAGATCGACCCGGACCCCGTCAGCCTGCTCTGAGGCACGCGGGCACGCAGCCTACAGCCGGGCCTTTGCCCGCGCCTGGCCGTTTATCGCCTCGGTCATTCCCGGGCTGAGCCTGAGGGCCTTGCCGTAGAGCTCGACGGCGCGGCCGTAATCGCCGAGCTGTTCTTTGAGCGACGCATAGCGGTACCACCAGCGGGCGATTCCCGGTTCCCGGTAGACTGCTATGCTGTACGCGATGTCGGCATGGTCGAGCCGCTTCTGCCGCATGTAGCTCTCGGCCATGTAGAAGTAGGCGGACGGAACGCGGTCGCCGTATTCCCCGACGTTGTCCAGGTACCGTTGCAGGGATTTGACCGCGCGTCCGTCGTCGTTGAGGTGAAAATACGCTTCTCCCATCACCTCGACGATCCTGGCGTCGAATTTGACCTTGAGCCCGGCCGCGCCGATGTCGACGACCTCGCGGTAGCGCTCCAGCCTGAAGAGGCTCCAGCACTTGACCGTATAGGCGTCCATGCGCGTGGGATCGGCAGCCAGTTCCTTGTCGCAGACGCTTACCGAGGCGCGGTATTTGGCCTGCGCATCCGCCAGCTTTCCCGCCGTCTCCAGGTCTCGGCCCTGCTTGTAGAGCAGGAGCGCGTCGGCCTTGGATGCCGTCGAGGACGGCGCGACGGCCGCGGTGACGGCCGGAGGAACGGGCGGCAACTCTACCGGGGCGACCGCCTCCCCGGCGGACCTCTCGTTTGCGCCCAGGTTTTCCTGAGCAGAAACCGCAGGGGCATGGGCGAAGCATAAGAGAATGACGAGGGAGGAAGACAATCTTGCTACGAACGCTCTGAAACGCATATGCCTCATTATTGCCCGAAGTCGGATCGAGCATCAAGGCTTCGGAAGCCGATCAGGCAGAGGCGCGCCTTCAATAGACGACTGGTTCGACGTCCAGGTCGCGCCATAGATACCAGACGGCTACGGTCCGCCAGGGCCGCCATGATTCCCCCAGCACCGACAGGCGGCCCCGGGTCGCCGCGGAGGATTCTCCCGCCGGCCAGCCGTACAGACGGCTTGCGGCCCGTTGCAGCCCGATATCGCCCACGGGCAGGACATCCGGGCGGTGCAGGTGGAAGATCAGGAACATTTCAGCGGTCCATGGGCCGACGCCACGAAGCGCGCACAGCCTGGCGCGGACCTCGTCGTCCGTGAGGACGTCGAAGCTTGCCGGCGAGTAGTCGTCGCGCAGGAAAACCTTTGCTATACCCTGCAGGTATTCGACCTTGCGGCCCGAAAGCCCGCACGACCGAAGCTCGCCCGTACCGGCCGAGGCGATATCCTGCGGGCGCATCCCGGGGCACAGCAGGGACAGCCGCCCCCAGATACCGGAGGCGGCCGCGACCGATATCTGCTGGCCGACGATGGCGTTCGCCAGCGTCGTGAACGCGTCGCCGCTACCCGACAGCCGGGCACCCCGGTGCCTGACGATCAGGCCGGCCAGCAGGCTGTCGCGACCGCCGAGGGCGGACGATGCCTCGTCCCAGTAATCGGCGGCGTACACGGCAACGGTCTCCGGCTATTTCTTCCCAAGATATTCATTAATTGCAGCGGCGGCGCGCCGCCCCTCGCCCATCGCCAATATTACGGTAGCGGCTCCCAGCACGATGTCGCCTCCGGCCCAGACGGCGTCGAGGCTGGTCTTCTGGCTGGCATCGACGAGTACGTGGCTCTTGCGGTCCACGTTCAGGCCCGGCGTCGTCTTGGCTATAAGCGGGTTGGACTCGTTGCCCACGGCGACAATGACCGTATCGAAGTGCACCTCGTGCTCCGAGCCGTCGATGGCTACAGGGCTCCGCCGTCCCGATTCGTCGGGGTCGCCGAGCCTGTACGACATCACGCGGAGGCCGGTGACGACGCCCTTGTCGTTGCCGAGCACCTCGGTCGGGCTCGAGAGGAAGTCGAAGACGATCCCCTCCTCCATCGCGTGCTCCACTTCCTCGGCGCGCGCCGGCATTTCCTCGCGGGTGCGGCGGTACAGTACGCGCACCTCTTCGGCGCCCAGGCGCAGGGCCATGCGCGCCGAGTCCATCGCCACGTTGCCGCCTCCCAGCACCGCGACGCGCTTCGACGGATAGATGGGCGTGGAGGCGCGTTCGCGGTCCCAGGCGCGCATCATGTTGCAGCGGGTCAGGTACTCGTTGGCGCTGAAGACGCCGACGAAATTCTCGCCCGGTATGTCCATGAACTTGGGCAGTCCGGCCCCGACGCCGACGAACGCCGCGTCGAATCCATCCTCCTGGAGCAAGGCGGGCAACGGTATCGTCCGCCCTATCAGCGTGTTGAGCTCGAAGCGTACGCCCATGCGCTCCAGCTTGTCAGCCTCCTCGCGCACTATGGCCTTGGGCAGACGGAATTCGGGAATGCCGTAGACCATGACGCCGCCCGGCTTCTGGAAGGCCTCGAAGATGACGACCTCGTGGCCTTCGCGGCGGACCTCGGCGGCGACCGTCAGGCCGGCGGGGCCGGCGCCGATGACGGCGACGCGCTTGCCAGTCGGCGGAGCGACATGGGGAATCGGAGTCCCGCCCGACGCGCGCTCCCGGTCGGCGACGTAACGCTCGAGGCGCCCTATCTGCACGGCCCTCTCGACGCCCTTGAGCGCCTTGCCGAGCGTGCACGGCGCCTGGCACTGTTTTTCCTGGGGACAGACCCTGCCGCATATTGCAGGCAGGAGGTTCGTCTTCCGTATGACTTCGGCCGCGCCATGGTAGTCGCCGCTGGCGACCAGCCCGACGAAGCCGGGAATGTCTATGGAAACCGGGCATCCGGGCACGCACGGCGCGTTCTTGCACTGGAGGCAGCGTGCCGCTTCGACGCGGGCCTGCGCTTCGGTGTAGCCGAGCGCCACCTCGTCCATGTTGTGGGCGCGGATGCCGGGCTCCTGGCAGGGCATGTCCTGGGCGGGAATGGCCATCCTGTCCTTGTTCGCCAGCTGCTTGCCGTCAAGCCCGGCGAGTACCTTCCTGGCCGCTTCGGCCAGACCGGCTGTAGAGGTTCCGCTCATTTCGAACCTCCGGCCTTCGCCGCGGACGCCCTGGCGAGCTCGGCCATAGTATCGAGCATGCAGGCGCCGCCTTCGTGCAAGGCCTTGTGCGCCGCGTCCTCGAGCGGCTTGTACGCGCGCAGCCTGAGCATCATGCCGTCCCAGTCTACCAGGTGGGCGTCGAACTCCGGCCCGTCGACGCAGACGAACTTCGTCGAGCCGCCCACCGAGACGCGGCAGCCGCCGCACATACCGGTACCGTCAATCATGATGGTATTGAGCGAGGCGGGGGTCTTCACGCCGAAGGGACGGGTGGTCTCGGCACAGAACTTCATCATGACAGGCGGTCCGATGGCTACGGCTATGTCAGGTTTGTGCTGGGCCTGGCACAGCTCCTTGAGCGGTTCGGTGACCAGGGCCTTGCGGCCCCAGCTGCCGTCGTCGGTCACGACGATGAGCTCGTCGGCGATGGCGCGCATCTCGTCCTCCAGGATGATGAGGTCCTTCGTCCTGGCGCCCATGATGACGGTCAGCTTGTTGCCGGCCTTCTTGAGGGCCTGCGCGATGGGATACATCGGAGCCACGCCGATGCCGCCGCCTATGCATACCGCGTGGCCGAAGCGTTCGATATGGGTAGGATTCCCCAGGGGACCGAGCACCGCCTCGATTGAATCGCCAGCCTCGAGCTCGGCCAGCCTGTGCGTGCTGACGCCGACGGTCTGGAAAATAAGCGTGATGGTGCCGTGGTGGGGATCGGCGTCGGCGATCGTCAGGGGCACGCGCTCGCCCCACTCGACGTCGGCCTGCACTATCACGAACTGCCCGGGCTTTCGTTCGCGCGCTATATGGGGAGCCTCGATCTCGACGCGGAATACCTCATCGGACAGGCGGGTCTTCGCTATTATCTTGTTCACTGTTCCTCCTGGTATGTAGTCGTTTTAATATATAGACCATGTTCAAACATAAGTCGACCGCTTTTCGCTGCTCGCTCTTTCGTTTGTCGCCCGCCAGTATGTGCCGAAAACCGTGAATCACGCAACACTAGAATCATCGTGCGTCGCTCCGGTACTATTTACTCGACAGGAGGCGCTGATGCCCGTTCCCCTCAATCCTGACAAGTACCGTTCTCCGTCGGTCTTCGAACCGCAGGACTTCCTCTCCTACATGCAGAAAAGCGGCCATATCACCGAGCAGGAGAAGGCCCCGGACGCCGCCATCCTCTGCTACCAGAAGAGCCTTTTCGACTTCGTCGTGGACAAGCACCGGGTCCGCTTCCATACGGGCTATTTCAGGCAGCACCTCGCCTATATCGAAGCGCCGGAGAACCCCGGCGCCCGGATCGCCATCGTCGGGAAATTCGGCATCGGCGCGCCGGCGGCGGCCGTCATGCTCGAGGAGCTCATAGCCTGGGGGGTCGGCTCGTTCGTATCGATAGGAACCGCCGGCGGGCTGGTCAAGGGCCTCCACCCCGGGGCCGTGGTCCTGTGCACCGGCGCGCTGCGCGACGAGGGCGTATCGTAGCATTACGTGCCCGGAGGCGGGCTCGCCCTGCCCGACGAGGCGCTGAGCGACGACCTGGGTTCCGCCTTCGACGCCGCGGGCGTACCGTACCACTCGGGCATTACCTGGACGACGGACGCCATATACCGCGAGACGAAGGAAGAGATCGACGCGGTCGTCGCGCGCGGCGCCAGTACCGTCGAGATGGAAGCATCCGCCCTCTTCACCGTCGCCCGTTACCGCGGGATCCCGATGGCCGCCTGCTTCACCATAAGCGACTCGCTCGCCGAGACTGAATGGCAACCGGAATTCCTGTCCAGGGACACCAACGCCGGACTTGAGAAGCTTTTCCGCGCGTCAGTCGCTGCGCTGGGGGCATGACCCGCCGGAGAATCAAAAAATCATTTGAAATGCCGACGCAGTCGGGTTATGCTAGTTTCCAGGTAATGGAATGAAAACGAAAAGTCCCGTGGTGGCTGACGTAATCAGTACGCTCTACCGCTCGCTCGGCATGGAGATGACCCTCAGGATGGCCAGAAGCCTCATCGAGGGCTACAACATCAATGAACGCATGGGCTTTCCGCCTTCGGTACCGGTACCCGTACAGGACGCGGCGAACCGGGTGGTCATGGACCTGTACGACGCGGGCCTTTTCCTCGAACTGGTGGAATGGCTCGTAAAGGTCGACCACCACGGATTCATGGGCAAGCAGCTTCCGATCGTGGGCATCGATGAAATAATAGAAGGCGTCAAGGCCGACGGCTATCTGCTGGACTCCGAGTCCGGGACGTTCTACGAGGACTCCCGAAAGCAGCGCACCCGCGGATGGGGGCGGCTGCGTGCCGGCAACGAATACCCGATAACCCTCCTGCACTTCGACATCGCCAGGAATTCCAGTCTCGTCCGGGCCAACGCGGCCCAGGACGTCGAGCGGGTGTACGAGACGTTGCGGAGCCTCTTCACCTGGATAGG
>PGXR01000175.1 GCA_002839245.1 Spirochaetae bacterium HGW-Spirochaetae-7
CGCGAAAGAACCTGCTCAAGGGATTCAAGAGGCCGAAAGGCATCACGTACGAGCAGAGCGAAAGCTCTACCGATTACGGAAAATTCATAGCATATCCCTTCGAGCCCGGGTACGGTACCACTATCGGCAACACCCTGCGCCGCATACTCCTGTCATCGATCCAGGGCTACGCTATCACGGCCGTCCGGATTACCCGTCACGATGCGGATGGCGCCCAGCATGTGGTGTCTTCCGAGTTCGAGACGATACCGGGCGTGTCCGAGGATACCATAGAGCTCCTCAATAACATGAAGCAATTGCGGCTCCAGCTCCCCGACGACGAGGAGCAGGCCACGTACCTGTACGAGTTCTCCGGTCCCGTCGACATAAAGGGCTCCGATCTGATGAAGGACAAGGCCCTAAAGGTCCTTAATCCCAATCTGCATCTGATGAGCATGATGGAAGGCGTAAAGATCGACCTGGAAATACAGATCGATCTGGGTCGGGGTTACGTGCCGAGCGAGGTCAACGAGAAATACATAGAGATCGTCGGTACCATACCCATGGACGCGATCTTCTCACCGGTCAGCAAGGCCCGCTATTCAGTGGAGCCGACTCGAGTCGGCCATCGTTCGGATTATGACAAACTTATCCTCGAGATCTGGACTGACGGTACGCTGAAACCGGAAGACGCGCTTGCCGAGGCGGCAAAAATCGCCAAGGATCATTTTTCGATCTTCGTCAATTTCGACGAGGGCGAGCCTGGACTCGACGAGGAGAGCGACGAGCTCGACGAACGGATCAAGGCGATTCTTGCCACGCCGGTCGAAGAACTCGAACTTTCGGTTCGATCGTCGAATTGCCTGAAGAACGCCAATATCAAGACCATTGGCGACCTGACGCGCAAGACCGAGGACGATATCGCCAAGACGAGGAACTTCGGCAAGAAGTCCTTGCAGGAGATCAAGGACCGCCTCAAGGAATGGAACCTGGGACTGGGCATGACCGATTACGCCGAACTCAGGGACCACTTGAAGCTGGAGAAGCAGAAGGAAGAGATCCATGAACCATAAGAAGGGCTTCAACAAGCTGAACCGGAACGCCTCGCACCGCAAGGCGCTCCTCCGCAACATGGCTACCGTCCTCTTCAAGCACGAGCGAATCGTCACCACCAAGGCCAAAGCCATCGAGGTCCGCAGGGTCGCCGAGAAGATGATCACCAGGGCCAAGGAAGACAGCGTCCATAACAGGCGCGTCGTAGGCGAGAAGATAGCTGACCAGGGTATACTTGCGAAGCTGTTCACCGATATCGCTCCACGCATGAAGGAGCGAAACGGCGGATATACGCGTATCCTCAAGATAGGTTTCAGGGACCAGGACGCGGCCAGCATGGTCGTTCTGGAGCTTGTCGACCACAAACTGGAAGTCAAGAAAACCGACAAGAAGAAGTCGGCGGACAAGTCAAAGAAAGCAGAACCCAAGACCGCCGCCAAGGCCAAGAAGACTGAAGCCGAACCGAAGGAAAAGGCAAAGGCCGCTCCAAAAGTAAAAGCGGAACCCAAGGCTAAAGCTGAACCAAAGGTTAAAGCGGAGCCAAAGGCGAAGGCGGAGCCAAAGGCCAAAAAGGTCTCGGAGCCGGTCCAGCCCGAGTCGGCAGAGTAAGGGGAGGAACGAATATGTCCAAAGCCCATCGCGGTAAGGGAATTGCTACCCTCGTGTCGGCCGGCCGTGGCCAATGCCCCGTCTGCAAGCGCGACGGAGTAAAACTGCTGTACGAGCAGGAAATCGAAGGCGTGAAGCAGAAAATCTGCAAGATTTGCAAGGCAACGATAGCAAACAAGAAATAGTCGTTCATAGCGACTGATAGCCGGGAGCGCGCTTCCGGCCCCGGGAGGCCGCCACAAGCGGCCTCCCGCGTTTTTATGGAGCAAATCATGGATGCGTCACGCCCCGTCAAGAGAAACGCCGAGAGAGCGGGCATGCTGTATGGCATTGCCGCGTATGGCCTCTGGGGCATGTTCCCGCTGTACTGGAAAAGGCTCGCCGCCGTACCTGCCTTGCAGATTCTGGCGCACCGCGTAGCCTGGGCCTTCATCCTGACGGCGATCCTTTCAATTGCGCTTGGGCGCTGCAAGGACGTCGTCGCGCTTCTCAGGCAACCCGGGCGGCTGGCCGCGACGTTCGCCGCGGGCCTGCTCGTGACCGTCAACTGGGGGATCTATATCTGGGCTGTCAATTCGGGACGTATAATCGAGACGAGCCTTGGCTACTACCTGAACCCGCTGGTCTCGGTGGCCCTTGGCGCGTTGGTCCTCAGGGAAAAGCTGGACCGGGGTATTATCGTATCCTGCGCCATTGCCGCGGTCGGCATAGGCATTCTTGCGGCTTCGTACGGGCGGCTGCCGTGGGTGGCTCTGTCGCTTGCTGTTACCTTCGCCCTGTACGGCCTCATCAAGAAGATGGTCAGCCTCGATGCCCTGGTCGGCCTTGCGATGGAAACGGCACCCGTTTTCCCGTTGGCGCTCGCTTATCTCCTATTCGAGCAGGCGGCGGGTCGAGGTTCCTTCGGAAACGTAGGCGAAACGGAGACTGTGCTGCTGGCGCTGGCAGGCGCGGTGACAGCGATTCCGCTTTTTTTCTATGCGGAAGGCGTCAAGCGCATACCGCTTTCGAAAATGGGTTTCCTGCAGTATATCTCGCCGACGGGGCAGCTGCTCCTTGGCGTACTGGTATTCGGCGAGACTTTGAGCGGCATAAAGGCGGTCGCTTTCGCGTGCATCCTGGCTGCCTTGGTCGTTTTCGCCATCACGCGCAGGAAGGTCAGTTCCGCACGCTGACGACCTTGCCGCGTTTTATGACCGTACCGACTACATTCATGCCGACGTTGTAGGCGATGTGCCGGTATGAAGGCGCGTCGAGGATCAGGATGTCAGCCAGTTTACCCGCCTCCAGCGAGCCGCGTCCTGCCGCCAGTCCAAGTGCAGCGGCGCCGTTGAGCGTCGTAGCTGTCAGCACTTCTTCCATGGACATGCGCATGTACAATATCCCGAGGGCGGCCGCGAGCGGTATGGAATGGCTGTAGCACGAACCGGGATTGAGGTCGGTGGCCAGCGCTACCGCCAGTCCGCGGTCGATCATTCCCCGAGCGTCGGCGTAGTCCTCGCGTAATATGAATGCCGTGACAGGCAGGCACGTGGCGACCACTCCGGCGGCAGCCATCGCGTCGAGATCCTCGCCAGACGCCTTTAGAAGGTGGTCGGCGCTTGTGGCGCCCAAGGCTGCCGCGAGGCCGGCTCCGCCGAGCCTGACAATCTCGTCGGCGTGCATCTTGAGGTCGAACCCTGATGACGCGGCCGCCTCCAGGAATCGCCTCGAATCGTCCAGTCCGAAGACTCCTTGCTCGCAAAAGACGTCGCAGAAGCTGGCGAAGCCATGGCGCCGTACCGCCGGGAGGACGTCACGGATGACGAAGTCGATGTAAGCGCCTGGCTTGCCCTCGAATTCGGGTGGAATGGAGTGGGGTCCCAGGAATGTGCCGATTATATCGACCGGCTGTCTGGCATCGAGGATCTTCATCGCCTCGAGCTGGCGAAGCTCGGTAACGGAGTCGAGGCCATAGCCCGACTTGCCTTCGACCGTGGTGACGCCGAGTTCCAGCATCCGCTCTAGCCGCGGGGCCCCGACCGCGACGAGGTCCTCAAGGCTCGAGGAGCGGGTAGAGCGGACCGTATTGGCGATGCCGCCGCCGCGCTTGTGTATCTCCATGTATGGAAGGCCGCCGGCCCGCCAGAAGAACTCCTCGTCGCGAAACCCGGCGAAAACGAAGTGCGTATGGGAATCGACGAAGCCGGGGATGACGGCCCTGCCGCCGGCATCGATGATTTCCGGCGCAGGACCCTCGATCCGCGGCATCTCTGATTGAGGGCCAGCCCAGACGATCGTCTCCACGTTGACGGCAATCGCCGCGTCGGCGGTGACGTGGACCTTGCCCATATCGGAGCCCCGCCTGGAGGAGGAGCCCAAGGGCGTAGCCATTTCGCAGATATTCCTGATTACCAGCGTAGCTTTCATGCGGGGCCTGCCTCAAGCGCTTTCAGCCGCGGTAGAGCGGATCAAGACCTATGGTTCCCATGAGCGAAACCGTATATTCCGGCTTTGACGTAGTCAACATCCTGTCGCGAGCCGAATGCAGGTGACGGCGTGCCCGCCCGAGTTCGCGCTCGTCCCGTCCAGAGGGGGAATCCAGGAATTCCTCCAGGTAGGCGATGCCGTTGGCAAGCCGCTTCCGTTCCGACGCTACGTAGGCGCTGAGCCTGGAAGCGTACCAGTCCGAACCGAGTACGTAATCCCGGTCGAAGAGCCGCCTGAGTTCGGGGTTGTCAAGCCCCTTGCCGTTCCAGGTACCTTCGGCCATCACGTGCAGGATAGCTGCCAGGGGAGGAATGGCAGCGGTGATGGAGCCATCCTCGATGTAGTCCCTTGCCACCTTTTCCTGGGCTTCGGCAATGTTGAGAATTCCGTCCGCGAAGTATTCAAGGCTCTGTAGTTCCGGTCGCAACACTTCCTCGGGAAACACTGCCGATGGTGCGTCGAATATGCGCCCGAGGAAATGTGAGGCGAACAGGGGCGTGATGCGCCATCCCAAACGGCCTGCGGGGATCCGCTTTCCGTTGAAGTCAAAGTCCTCTATGCGCTCGAGGTAGCCGTTTTTCGCAAGGAATGCTGGATCACGCTCCTCGACGGTCAGTCGGGCCCAAAGTTCGGGTACCAATAGGGATATGTCATGGTCTACCTTGTACTTGTGCCCGATGTAGCCTGCGGCGGTGCTGAATCCCGAGTAGCCGCCCAGGATGAAACCGAGAAGCGCGTTGTTGAGGTCCGTAGTCGGGCAGAGCGGGTTGAAGGGGCCCTTGGTCAGCGCTCCTTCGGATCCGGCGCCGGTGGTCGAGGGGCTCTTTCCAGTCAGGGAGCATATGAAATCCATGAACAGCTCTGGCAAGTCCTGGTAGTGGATGGGACCGTAGACTGCCAGAGGCCTGATGCCCGCTGCAGGGTCCGCGGGGTTGTTCCGCCTGCCTGGCAGCACCGCTCCGACAGGATGCTGGACCGGCTTGTCGGCCTTGATACGGCGGAAGAGCCTGGCGCCGACATCGGCCAGGTATCGGTTGAACGGGTTGATGTAATTCGGGTCGAGCTGGAGGTAGCGGGGATTTTTCGACGGCTTGCCGTCGACCAGGCGCGGTCTTGAAGACACGACGAACCATCGGAACGCTTCGTCGCGCTCGGCCTCGACAATCATGTTTTGCATGGGTTCCGTATACTCGGAAAGCTCCACCGTCCGCTCGACCATCTCGTTGGCCTGGGAACGCGACAAAGGCTCGAAATTCGAAATGAAGTTGTCCATGCGGGCCATGTCGCTCTCCGCCTGCTTGTCGTAGCCGCGGTGGATGGCGTCGTCAGGGCGCTGGAAGAATCGAACTTCGCAGTTGCGGGAGAACTTGACCGCCGGAGCGTGGACATCGTCGGGAAGCCCGGTCAGCAAAGCCGTGGGAGCCAATACTGAGGCGGTTATGTCGTCCTCCCACTGGATCTTTTCAGCAGGCATGTAGTCCTGCCTGAGCTTGTGGATGGAGCGCGTGCCGTCAGGAGTCGATCCGATGCGGAGATAGGATGCCTGTATCGGCCTGCCCTCGAATTTCACGACGTTGCCCGCGGCGCCATTGACGACGTCGGTATTGAAATGGCTTTGCCAGTCGTCCTTCCATTCTGGACGGTAGAATCGCTTGACGAGGAATACCAGCGCCTTGACACGCTCCGGTATGGTTGCCAGCCAGGCGTTGTACGCGTCGGTATAGAGTTCCGAGGGCGATAGAAGCTTGATGACGCTGCCGATAGATCGTTTCTCGGAAAGTATGGAACGACTGCTGCCGCCATGGTTCTCGCTGGAGTTCTTGTGACGCGATCCGTACGGATATT
>PGXR01000176.1 GCA_002839245.1 Spirochaetae bacterium HGW-Spirochaetae-7
TTCCTCGACCTGCGCATGCCTGAGATAGACGGCTTCGGCGTGCTCGCCGAGCTTCGGGCCCAGGACCTCGCGATGCCCATCATCGTCCTGTCGGCGGTGACGCAGCGCGAGTCGGTGGTCAAGGCATTCAAGTCCGGCGCCAAGAGCTATCTCGTCAAGCCGCTCAAGCCCGATCAAATCCTCAGGAAGACCCTGGAGATCCTCAAGGCAAATTTCTAGGAGGCTGCGATGGATCCCGATTGTCCCGACCGACCGCGCCAGGGTGCGGGCGTTTCGCTGCCCGACGCAATTTTCAGGGCGGCGTTCGACCAGGCCAGCCAGCCGATGATAGTCCTCAACGAGCACGGGATTCCAGCGCTGTGGAACGCCGCGTTCGAGGAGCTGTTCACCGACATAGCCGGCTTCGTGCCCGACCGCCTTGCCGTACCGCTGTTCGATTGGCTCGAGGAGCGGGAATCATTCCGCTATTCGTACTACATCAACGAGGTGTTGCTGGGCAGGATGGGCTCGGCCACTGTAGAGAGCGGCGTCAGGAACGCGTCGGGCGGCCGGTTATGGCTGCGGACGACGATGTCGCCCCTTGACGTGGGCAACGAGCGTTGGCTCTGGTGTTCGTTCCTCGACGTGACCGGCCAGAAGCTACGCGAGCGAAAGCTGGTGTCCGCCAAGGAGGAGGCCGAGAAGGCGACGGAGACGAAGAGCCAGTTCCTGGCCAACATGAGCCACGAGATACGCACCCCCATACAGACGATCCTGGGAATGAACGAGCTCCTCGTCGAAACGAACCTCGACAAGGAGCAGGCAGACTACATCCGCACGGTCAGGTTCTCGGCCGACGTGCTCCTGGGCTTGATCAATGACGTGCTCGACTTCTCGAAGATCGAGGCCGGCAAGCTCGACCTGGAGTCCGTCGACTTCGACCTGCGCTCGACGCTCAGGCAAGCCGTCGACCTGATAATCCTCGACGCGCACAAGAAAGGGCTCGAGGTGATCCTCGACATCGACGACGTCCTGCCCGCCGTAGTCCGCGGCGACCCGGGACGGCTCAGACAGATCGTCGTCAACCTGTTCAAGAATGCGGTCAAGTTCACTCCCTCGGGTGAAATAATAGTGACCGCCTCGGTGGCGGGCCCAGGCACCGGGGCCTCGTTGCGCGTGACGGTCTCGGACTCCGGGCAGGGAATCTCCGAGGCTTTGCGCCAGAAGCTCTTCACCCCCTTCACCCAGGGTAGTTCCGGCATCACGACCCAGGGGGGTACCGGGCTGGGACTCGCCATCTCGAAATACCTTGTCGGGGCCATGGGCGGAACGATATGGTGCAGCGCAAACGAGCCGCGCGGCTCTACCTTCGGCTTCGACCTGCCCCTGGCGGCGGGCGTTGCCCAGCCTCCCCGTACCTTGCGCGTACTGCCTGCACCGGCCCGAGCCATCGTCGTCGACGACCACCCCAAGGCGCTCGCGCACGTGCTGCGCGTCGCCGCGTCATTCGGCCTGAGCGTCGACGGCGTCTCGTCCGGCGAGCAGGCGCTCACGGCGATGAGGAAGGCCGCCCTCGAAGGCAGGCCGTACGCAGCCTGCCTCGTCGACCAGAACATGCCGGGGATGGACGGCTGGCGCCTTGGCGCGGAAGTGACGGCCGACCGGTCCATCAACGCCACCAGGCTCGTCCTCCTGGCTCCCGAGGGAGCCATAGGCCCTGACGCCAAGATGAAGCTGCTGCAATGGTTCAACGGCTACGCCGCCAAGCCCATCAACCCGGACGAGCTGTTCGACGTGCTCCAGCGCGCCCTCGGTGACGAGGTAGACTTGGCGCCGGCGGACGAATTTTCCGAGGAGCCGGCGGTTTCGGGCCCGCGCTCGTTCGATATCGGCTCTCCCGCCCCCGGCGAAGGTGAGACGGCCGCCGGCGACCCGAGGCTGCTTGGCCTCAGGGTGCTGCTGGCCGAGGACCATGTCGTCAACCAGGAACTCTTCGCGGTGCTGCTGCGCAGGCTTGGCTGCGAGGCGGCAGTCGCCAGCGACGGGGAGGAAGCGCTCGTGCTGGGCTCGACAGGGAACTTCGACATGGTGCTGATGGATATCTTCATGCCGAAAATGAACGGCTACGAAGCGGCCAGGGGCCTCCGCGACAGGGGTTTCACGAAACCTATCATCGCCGTGACCGCGAGCGCGCTCAAGGGCGAACGCGACAAATGCATACAAGTCGGCATGAACGACGTGCTCGTCAAGCCGTTCAAGAAGAAGGACCTTGCTGAAAAGCTGGGCTTCTGGGCGGACAAGGTTTCCGAGGCCGAAACGCCGGTGATAGCCACGGCCCCCGAAACGGGCAAGGGTACCGCCGGGGGAGGTGGGATCCTCGATTTCGACGTGCTGCTCGATACTTTCCTCGGACGCCGCGACAAGGTTCTCGAGCTGTTAGGCCGGTTCTCGGCCAAGACGCGCTCGCAACTCGCCGACATGGAAGCGGCCGCGGCAGCCGGCGACGCTCGGACGCTGCGCGAGGTGGCTCACTCGATCAAGGGCGCGGCGTGGAGCCTTTCGGCCAAAAGCCTCGGCGACGCGGCGATGGGAATCGAGAGCGCCGCCGCTGACGGGGATGCCGCCTCGGCTTCGGCTCTCCTGCCCGGGCTTGCCTCCCGCTTTGCCGAATTCGAGTCGAGGGCCCAGTATTACATAGAGAGCGAATGATGGCGGATGGACCGCCGGCACGCGGCCACCTGGTATGCGGCATCGACGAGGCGGGCAGGGGCCCGCTCGCGGGGCCCGTGGCGGCCGCGGCCGTCATCCTGCCGGATGACTTTCCCGTGGGCATGCTCGGAGACTCGAAAGCGCTGTCTCCCGGAGCCCGGGTCGCTGCCTACCGGGAAATCGTGGCGCGCGCTTCGTGGGCCAACGAGTGGGCCTGGCCGTCGGAGATCGACCGGCTGAACATCCTGGGCGCTACCATGCTGGCGATGCGGAGAGCCTTCATCCGGCTAGGCATCCAGCCGGACCTCGTCATAGTCGACGGCACGAGGACGCCGGACATCTCCTGCGCCAGCGTGGCCATGGTCAAGGCCGATTCAAGGATTCCCGCGGTGATGGCCGCCTCGATCATCGCCAAGGTGTCGCGGGACAGGATGATGGAGCGCTACGACTGGCTGTATCCCGACTATGGCTATGGCAGGCACAAGGGTTATCCAACCGCCGCGCACAGGGCGGCGTGCCGGCTCCTGGGGCCGTCTCCTATCCAGAGGATGAGTTTCAATTATATGAAGGAATAAGGCGACGCCGGTTACTCGTCCCGCTTGGGCGGTACTTTCTTGACGGTCAGGCGCTTCGACGCAGGCTTTGCCCTGGGCGACGGGGCCGGCGTGGCTGCCTGTATCTTCTGCTTGGACTTGACCCGCAGTACGCGTCCCTTGCCAGCCGGCCTGGGCGCGTCGTCGCGGCTCGAGCGGCCGGTCGCCTTGTCGACGTCGCGCCGGACCGAGCCGTGGCGTTCGCCGTCGTGCCGGTCGCCGCGGCGGTCGGGAGTCCCGGCCCGCGATGGACCCGGTTCCCGGCGCTGCGGCTTGCCGGTTTCGATGAAATGGCGGGGGCGCTCGTCTTCGCCGAGCCGGTGTTCGGTTTCGCGGCCGTCGTCGCGCGGCGCCATCGCGTCGCGTCTGGTCCGGGGCGGCTTGGTCCGTTCGGAGGGGGCGGCCTTCGCCATGGCTTCGAGTGACTTCTGGAAAGCCTTGATGAACTCGTCGGCGTTGTCCTGGAAAATGACGATCGAACGACGGTCGAAGTCGCCCGTCTCGGTAGGCTTGCTCTCGACTATGTCGAGGAACAGGTCGCCCATGCGGTTTTCCTTGACGTTGAAGAAATAGGTCCTGCCGTCACACGCTATGCGCGTTGAAAAAAGCTCGCCGCGTACGCCCATCGAGTCCCCTCCCTGATAATTTCCCCGCGGATACTAACGCTTTTTGCGTTTTTATACAAGAGAGTCCGCTTCACGTACCATCTTCGCATGGCGATCGAGAAGCATGGCCTCAAGCTGACTGTCGCCGCCGCGGACGTCGACCATGACGCGGAAGACCGGTTCGGTTCCCGAGCCGCGCATCCACAGGAAGCCAGCCGGCTCGCCGGCGACGTCGGACAGCAGGAGTTTGAGGCCGCCCGAACCAGAAGCGCCGAACGGCCCGGAAAGCTCGCCCTCTTCCTGGCCGGAACTGGCCAGGGCTTTCCACGAAAGCGCGCCGCAACTCGGCTCGAGGTCTTCCGCGATCGCAGGCCATGACTTCCTGAAGATGGCTTCGTAGGCGTTCTTGAGGGCGACATGGTCGCGCGTCCGCACCCTGAGGGCCGCTCTGTCCTCGAAGACGCTGGTCGTGGAGAAGGCCGGCAGGCTGGCGAGCACGTCGGCCAGGCCGAACCCGTCGTGGTATGTCGAGCCCCGGCCCGTACGTTCGAGCCACAGGCGGAACGGGCCGGGTGCGTCGCCTGAGTCGCGCAGGTACAGGAGCTTGAGCAAGGCCGATACGGTGTTCAGCGGGTCCCGGACCGACGCGGGGTGGGTGATGACGCCGCCGTTTGAGCCTTCGCCGAGTATGCGGACTTCCCAGCCATCGTCCCTGAGCGACCGCGCCAGTCCGACGACGTTGGCTTCGCCCGTCTCCGCCCGGAATACCCGGGCGCCCAGCGCGCCGGCTATCGCCTCGATGCGCCCGCTGGTCGCGTCGTTGCAGGCCACCGCCGTCCTTGCGGCGACGCGGCCGGCTCCTGACGATCGGCAGGCAAGGACCGAAAGCTCGGCCAGCACGGCAAGAGCGAAGGTTTCCTGGGCCTCGAGGGCTTTGGCCTCGCGGTCTTTGTCGTTCCAGTACACGATGTTGCCCCGGTCGCCGTCGCAATCGGGGACGTACCCGAGAACGTACGACGGGTCGGTGGCGTGTGCCTTTGCGAGCGCCTGCCTGCATGGCTCGAGCGATTCGCCTTCGGGCACTATCCTGTGGGCGAAGTGCCGCGGCTCGGCGTTCAGCCGAAGTACCGAAACGCCGAGGCCCGACAGGAAGTCGCCGTCTATCGACAGCGACCTTGCGGAGCCGTTCATCTCGGCGACTATGCCAGCGCCCCTTGCCTTGACGGCCGCGGCCAGCGCGTCGAGCTCGCGTTCCTGGGCGGCGAGGTCCGGGGATGCGCCGGCGACTTCGCGCGCGAAAAGCGTGTATCCGGAGATGGCCCTGCGCTTCGCGGCTCCGCACGCCGAAAAGAGGGCGGATACCCTTGAAGGGTCTACCGAGGATACAAGCTCTGCCATCGCCTCGATGTCGCGCCGGGTGCAGGCGCCGTCCCGCAGCGCCGCCATCAGTTTCCTGGCGTCCGTCCCCGGGAGTACGCCTCCGTCGGCAAGGCCGAACTTGACGCCGTTGTGGCCCGGCGGGTTGTGGCTCGCCGAGATGTAGCAGAATGCGTCGAGATGGTCGGGGTGGTCAACCTCGAGGGCGGCGGAGCGCCGGGTCCAGGCCATGATCTCAGGTGCCGCGCAGATGAAGGCGTAGCGCACCGAAAGCCCGCGGGCCAGGAAGACACGCGCCATCGCGTCGGCGATCGCGGGGCCGGTCGGCCTTGTGTCGATGCCCAGCGCCACCATGGGCGCTGGCCGCGGGGCCGTTTCCGGCCCGGACCCGACCGTGCCGGCGAGCAGGAAATCCGCGAATGCGATGGCCATCCTGGCCGCCGCATAGGCCTTGGCTGGCGTGATGTCCTCGGCCAGGTCGTCGTCGGACGAGCCAAACACGCCCCGCCACCCCGAGGCTGACAGTATCAGCGAATCGAAGAACGAACGGGCTGCCCCGGGAGTCGGCGTTGTGGAAAGCGGCACATGATAGGGGTCGCCGATGGCGAAGCCCGTGGCGGGATGGATCATCATGCGGGCCTTATTTCGGCAAGTCGATGGCGGGGAAGGTGAGCGCGGACTCGGCGGCCAGG
>PGXR01000177.1 GCA_002839245.1 Spirochaetae bacterium HGW-Spirochaetae-7
CGGATCGCACAAGTGCGGATCGCACAAGCGCGGAACGCACAGGCGTGGTGCGTGAATGCGCGGACGGGTACCAGTGCGCATCGACGGTAATCAAGGTGATCGGTGCCGGTGGCGGCGGATCGAACGCCGTTTCCAGGATGATCGAGGCGGGGCTGAAGAACGTCCAGTTCATCGTAGCCAATACCGACATACAGGCTCTCGGCCGCTCCCAGGCCGGCATCAGGCTTGGGCTCGGCGCCAAGATAACGCACGGCCTCGGCGCGGGCGGCAAGCCGGAGATAGGCGAGAAGGCTGCGATCGAGGACAAGGCTGCCATAGCCGAGGCGCTGCAGGGTGCCGACATGGTCTTCATCACGGCCGGCATGGGCGGCGGAACGGGTACCGGATCGGCGCCGGTGATAGCCCAGGTGGCCAAGGAGCTCGGTGCGCTGACCGTCGCCGTCGTCACCAAGCCTTTCGACTTCGAAGGCAAGGTCAAGATGAGGCTCGCCGAGGAGGGCATCGAAAAGCTCCGCCAGGCAGTGGACACGCTCATCGTCATACCGAACCAGCACCTTCTCAAGATAGTCGAGAAGCGTACGCCCATCCGCGAAGCCTTCAAGCTCGCCGACGATGTGTTGCGCCAGGGTGTCCAGGGCATCTCCGACCTCATCACCGTAGCCGGAGACATCAACATCGACTTTGCGGACGTCAGCACTGTCATGTACGGCCAGGGCGACGCGATCATGGGCATAGGCATGGCGCGCGGCGACAACCGGGCAGTGGAGGCCGCAGAGAAAGCAGTCTCCAACCCACTGCTCGAGGACGCGCGCATAGAAGGCGCCAGGAATATCCTCATCAACGTGACCGGCGGAGAGAACTTTACGCTCACCGAGTACGAGGAGATTGTAGGCATCATCACGCGGGACGCCGATCCCGACGCTTTGGTGATCGCGGGCATCGTCAACGACCCGTCGGCCGATGACGAGGTGAGCGTTACCGTCATAGCCACCGGCTTCGGCCGTTCCCTGAAACCCTCGGCTCCCAGTGCTCCTGCCCGCAAGGAAGCTTCCCGCGACCTGGACGATTTCCTGTCCGCCGACGAATGGCGAACCATCGTCGAGCCGAAGGCCAAAGGATACCTGTCCGGCCGCAACGATCCCGACGAGCTCGACATTCCGACCGTTCTCCGCGAGCGCAGGCCGGCGGCGGAACGGAGCGGAGTCTAGGCCGATGGCATCCAGGGATCCGATTGACCGCTACGGCGACTGGCTTCTGGCCGCCAGACGGCGTTCTCCGTTGACGCTCGAGGCATACGTGCGCGAAGCCAGGAGCCTTGCCGCATGGCTGGCCTTGCGCAACATGAGCGTCGAAAAGGCCATGGTGGGCGACATACTCGAATTCCTCGCCTCCAGGCGGGCCTCCGGCCTCACCGCGAGGACCATGGCGCGCATCATGTCGAGCATCCGTGGGCTCTACAAGTACCTACGGCTCGAAGGCCTGCGGACGGACGACCCGACCGAGCTGCTCGAGAGCCCAAGGCAGGAACGGACCCTTCCCGATGTCATCAGGGCGCAGGACATCAACCATATGCTCGGCACGGTCGACCTTTCGACTCCCGGCGGGCTTCGCGACCGGGCTCTTTTCGAGCTGATATATTCGTGCGGCCTCCGCATCTCAGAAGCCGCCATGCTCGATTTCGATTCACTGTACCTCAAGGAGCGCTTCATACGCGTGACGGGCAAGAGGCGCAAGGAGCGAATCCTGCCGTTCGGCGACCAGGCCGCCTCGTGGCTCGAGCGCTACCTGACTGATGGCCGTCCAGGTCTCGAGAAGGGCCGTCGCAGCGACAGGGTCTTCCTCAACCGTTCGGGCAAGGGCATCTCGCGGAAGGGCGTCTGGAAGCGTTTCTCCGAACTGCGCACCGCGAGCGGTGTCGCCGGGAAGGTCCATTCGCTGCGGCATTCGTTCGCGACGCATCTGCTTGCGGGGGGAGCCGACCTGCGAACGGTACAGGAGCTCCTTGGGCACTCCGACATCTCGACGACGCAGATCTATACACATGTTGATGCCGAGGAACTGGCCGTCGCCCACGAGGCGTACTTTCCCCGGTCGAGGACCAAGCGCGACGGCTCAAGCGCCGCGGCGCATCCCGACGTCTCCGGTTCCGGAGGGACAGGCGTATGAAACGGCGATTGACGATGGCGGTATCTGCCTTGCTTGCGGGCCTCGCGCTGGCGGGGATCTCGTCGTGCAACGGCAGCGAAGACAAGAATTTCTTGGAGAAGATGTTCGACATCGAGGCCCGCAGCTCGAAGAACGCCCCGCCGTCGACGGTGAAGGAACTAAAGGACGGGATTTCCCGCTACGGCGGCGAGGTGGACAAGACGGTCAAGTCCATGGAGAAGATTGCCATGTACTGGCGTCTGCTGGCGGTAAAGTACATGGAAAGAGGCCTGTTCGGCGATGCGTACGACGCCGCCCTCGTGGCGCTCCGCCATTACCCGCAGTCCAGCGGCCTCTATTACGTCGCGGGAATGTCGGCCGCGTATCTGTCAAAGGCGGCGTCGGCTGAAACGGGTGTCGCGTCCAGGGCATCGTGGCTGGCTGCCTCGGAGGGTTCCTACAAACGCGCAATCGAGTTCGATGCAAGGAACACGAAGGCGCTCTACGGACTCGCCGTACTGTACACCTTCGAGCTCGGGGATCACGAGTCGGCGCTAGCGCCTCTCGAGGCGTACCTCGCGATCGGCAAGAAGGACGTCGACGCGCTCTTCGTCTATGCGAGGGCGCTGTACGGCTCGGGGAGGCTACAAGACGCCGCCGACGCCTATGACAGGGTCATCGCGACGACGACCATCGATTCGAAGAAGCAACAGGCTGCAGAAAACAAGAAACGCATCCTGGATGAGCTATATGGCAAATAACCTGGCCTCGGCTTCAGCCATGACGATAGCGAGGATGCCGTTCCTTTCGGCCCGCGAACGCATACGGCTGGCTTTTGCCCTGGGCCGGGAGCCGCTCGTCGGGCTATCGCTTGGCGACGTGGAGGCTATCGTCATGCGCAGGCTTACCGGAGCGGCATGGGACCCGGCTTCGTGGGCGGAGGCGGCCGAGCGCGACATGGAGTTCCTGGCCAGGGCGGGCGGTTCGTCGTTCTCGTATTTCGACGCCGGATACCCCGCGATTCTCCGGGAGACGGCCAGACCTCCGTTCATGCTCTACCTGCGGGGGCGCCTGCCCGACCGGACGAGACCGGCGATCGCTATCGTCGGCACGCGATACCCTACGGGCCGCGGCATCGACGCGGCGGCAGCTCTAGGCATGGAGGCTGGCGCAGCCGGCGTCGCCGTCGTGTCCGGACTGGCCCGTGGCATCGATTCCGCTGCCCATCGAGGCGCGCTCGCAGGAGGCGGATCGACGTTCGCCGTACTTGGCAGGGGAATCGACCAGGTCTACCCCGAGTCCAACAAGGAACTCGCGTCGAGGATGGTCGCCTCGGGAGGAGGGCTGGCTTCCGAGTATCCTCCCGGAATTCCGCCTTCGCGCTGGACCTTCCCCGAGCGGAACAGGATACTGTCCGGGCTGTGCCGGTCCACGGTCGTCGTGGAGGCTCCGGGCGGATCCGGAGCGCTTATCACCGCGGCGTTTGCCCTCGAGGAAGGACGCGACGTCTACGTCGTCGCTTCCTGCATGGGCGGCGTGCGCTCCGCAGGATCGGATTCGTTGGCCGCCGACGGGGCGGTGACGCTCGGGTGCTTCAACGATATCGTGGAAGATTGGCGGGATGGACGCGGCTGCATCGCGGATGCCGCACGCCCGCGCATACGGCGTCGCCGCATGAGGCGTCAGTCGCGTCGAAGGGGCAGGACCCGTTCGTCGGGATCGTTCGCTGAACAACCAGGCAGGAGTACATAACGATGGCGAGCCAGAATGCCGCACCCGCGGCCAGGAAGAGCGTGAAGGCAAAGAAGATTCCCGAAAAGCCGACACTGGTGATAGTGGAGTCGCCGGCAAAGGCCAAGACCATAGAAAAGTACCTAGGCAGTTCCTACATCGTGCTCGCCTCCATGGGGCACCTGATCGACCTCCCCAAGTCAAGGCTCGGCGTCGATGTGGATCACGGCTATACACCGGAGTACCTGACGATCCGCGGCAAGGCGAAGCTCTTAAAGGAGCTGCAGAAGGCCGCCAGGAAGTCCAAGGCCGTGCTGCTCGCCTCCGATAATGACCGGGAAGGGGAAGCGATCTCCTTCCATATCCGGGGAGCCATCGCCCTGAAGAACGAGGGACTGGAGATCAAGAGGATAGTCTTCAACGAGATAACTCCGCAGGCTATCCGCGACGCGGTCAAGGAGCCCAGGACCCTCGACGAGGACAAGGTAAACGCGCAGAAGGCGCGGCGCGTCCTCGACAGGCTCGTCGGCTATAACCTGTCGCCGCTTCTCTGGAAGAAGGTCAAGAACGGGCTTTCCGCCGGCCGGGTGCAGTCGGTAGCCCTGAGGCTGATATGCGAACGCGAAGTCGAGGTGGAGTCGTTCATCCCCGAGGAATACTGGACCCTGGAGGCTGATTTCAAGAAGGGCCGGTATTCATTCACCGGCGAGCTGGTCTCCTGGAAGGGAAGCAAGGCGGAGCTCACGAAGGAGACCGAAGTCACCGCCGTCGTAACGGCCATAAACGGGGCTCCATGTATCGTCGGCGATATCAGGGACTCGGAGCGGGTGGTCCGCGCCAAGCCGCCCTTCACCACGTCGAAACTTCAGCAGACCGCCGCCAACCGGCTTGGCTTCACCAGCAAGAAGACGATGCAGATCGCCCAGCAGCTCTACGAGGGCATAAACATAGGCTCGACCCGCATAGGACTGATCACCTACATGCGAACCGACTCGGTCCGGGTCTCGGAGGTGGCGCTCAAGGAAGTGCGGACCTGGCTCGGCGAGCATTTTCCCGCGGAACTCCCGCCGGAACCTACCGTCTACCTGACCGACAAGAAGGCCCAGGACGCGCACGAGGCCATCAGGCCGACGATGATCCCGTATTCTCCAGAATCGATCAAGGAATACCTCAACAAGGACCAGCAGAAGCTGTATGGCATCATCTGGGAGCGCTTCGTAGCAAGCCAGATGACCCCCGCGAAACAACGCTCGACCGCGATGGACGTTGTCGCCGGTGAGGCGGTTTTCCGCATCAACGCGTCCCGGTTGGTCGAGAAGGGTTTCTACAAGGTCATCAAGCTACTGGCCACCAAGGAGGACAAGGAATCGAGCCTGCCGGAAATGAGGGTAGGCGAAGACCTGAAACTCGAAGGCTACAGGCCGGAGCAGCACTTTACCCAGGGATCCGCCCGATTCACCGACGCATCGATCATCAAGGTGCTGGAAGAAAAGGGGATAGGGCGGCCGTCCACCTACGCACCTATCATCTCGGTCCTGCTCGAGCGCTACTACGTGACCAGGGAAAACAAGCAGCTGGTACCGACGACGCTCGGCCGCAAGATAGACGAGATACTCGTCGGGTCATTCCCCGATGTCGTCAACGCGGCCTTCACCGCGGGCATGGAGTCGATGCTCGACGAGGTCGAGGAATCGAAGCGCGACTGGGTCTCGGCGATGGCCGATTTTTACGGTCCGTTCAAGAAGCGGATAGACGAGATCATGGAAACGCTCCAGTCGTTCAAGGGCAGCCTCGACGAACCCACAGACATAGTCTGCGAAAAATGCGGCAAGCCCATGGTCAAGAAGCTCGGCCGCTTTGGATTCTTCCTTGCCTGCACCGGCTTCCCCGAGTGCAAGAACACCAAGTCCATCCCGCTCGCCCGATGCCCCCGCCCGGGTTGCTCAGGCGAGATCGTGGCGAGGCGCAAGGCCAAGGGGCGCGGCAGGGAGTTCTACGGCTGCTCCAATTACCCGGAGTGCGACTTCATCACCTACTACAAGCCGACGAACAG
>PGXR01000178.1 GCA_002839245.1 Spirochaetae bacterium HGW-Spirochaetae-7
CCTCGGTCGTCCCCTTCGTCGCCGCCGCCGGCCTTTACGCGGTCCTGTCCGGATTCTTCCCGTTCGATGCGAGCCATGCCGCCGGAGTGCTCGAGCTGGCCGGTTTCTTCAACCTGGACAATCCGGTCCTGTGGCTGCCGTTGGCCATCGTCCTGCTCCCTGCGGTCACCAGGCTGAAGCTGCGCGGCGCCATCGCCCTCAGTTCCGTCGCCGCCATCGCAATCGCCGTCCTGGTGCAGGGCGTCGACCCGGGACTGGCCTTGCGGGACATCGTCTTCGGTTTCCGCCGCCCGCTAGACCATCCCCAGCTTGGGCTGCTCTATGGCGGAGGCATGGTCTCGATGATGAAGCCGATGCTGATCGTATTCTTCTCCGGTGCCCTGCCGCCGCTGTTCACGGAGCTGGGAGTACTGGTCCCCTACCAGAATTTTCTGGGGAAGCTGGCGTCCAGGACCTTCCCCTTCGTGTCCGCCCTCGCAAGCGGCATCCTTACCTGCGCGGTCGGCTGTTCGCAGACCCTGGCTATCTTCCTGCAGGCGCCGTTGCTCGACAAGGCCTACCCGGGCGAGGCGAACGAGAGGAAGGCCTTGGCGATCGGCAGCACGAGCATCCTCATCTCCGCGCTCGTCCCCTGGAACATCGCGATGGCCGCCCCGATCGCGATCATCGGCGGCTCGTACCTGTCCGGCCCCTTCGCGTTCTTCCTCTACCTGTTGCCCCTGTTTACCCTGGCTTCAGAAGGTCGTCGTCGTCAACCATGACGTACCCGTCCGCTAAGCGGACGGGCCTGCGCCGGCTCGGGCCGCACCTTGCGCGGCGCCGCGATCTAGCCTATGAGCCTGTTCATCCTGGTCACAAAGTCGGCGGGATCCTTGATCGGGGCGCCTTCGACGAGGAGGGCCTGGTCCAGGAGTACCCGTGATACGTCGGCGGCAAGTGTCTCGTCGTCCGAGGCCGAAAGCCTGGCGAACAGGGGATGGTCGCCGTTGACCTCGAGTATCGGCTTGACTTCGATGCCGTCGGCGCGGCCCATGCTCTTCATGAACTGCTGGAGCTGCAGGCTCGGGTCGTCGCCGTCGACGACGATGCACGACGGGCTGTCGGTGAGCCTTGATGACAGCCGCACGTCCTTGACTTCGTCGCCCAGGGCCTTTTTGATGCGCTCGATGGCGGGCGCGAGGTCCTTGGCCTTCTTTTCGTCGGGCTTGCCCTCGAGTTCCTTTTCCGCGCCTGCGCGGTTGATCGCCTTGAGTTCGATGTCGCCGAAACGGCCAACCATCGGCATCACGAGCTCGTCGATCTCGTCCGGGCATATCAGGACTTCGACGCCCTGCTTGCGGTACATCTCGAGCAACGGAGACTTGCGGAGGCGTTCCTCGGCGTCTCCGGTCAGGTACCAGATGGCTTTCTGGTCGTCCTTCATCCTGGACTTGTAGTCGGCGAAGGACGTCCAGCCGTCGACCGAGCTGCTCTTGAACCGCACCAGCTCAAGGAGCGCTTCCCTGTTGGCGAAGTCGCCATAGAGGCCCTCCTTGAGCGGCCTGTTGAATTCGGCGATGAAGGAAGCGTATTTGTCCTTGTCTGCGGTCGACAGGTCCTTGAGCTCGGAGAGAACCTTCTTGACCGACGCGGTCCGTATCGAGTTCATGACGCGGTTCTGCTGGAGCAGTTCGCGGCTGACGTTGAGCGGCAGGTCCTCGGAATCGATGACGCCGCGGATGAAGCGGAGGTAGACCGGCAGGAGTTCCTTGTCGTCGTCGGTGATGAAGACGCGGCGGACGTACAGCTTGACCCCCGGCTTGTAGTCGGCATGGTAGAGGTCGAACGGCGCCTTCGAAGGGATGTAGAACAGCGTCGTGTACTCTATCGTGCCTTCGGCCTTGGTATGGGTCCAGAAAAGGGGAGCCTCGTCGGAGTCCGAGATGTTCTTGAAGAATTCGACGTAATCTTCGTCCTTGAGCTCGGCCTTTGGCCTGCGCCACAGCGCCTGGGCGCTGTTGATCTGCTCGTCCTTGTGGATTTTCGAGCCTTTTTTCTTGCCCTTCTCGTCATATTCGTCCTCGTCATATGCGAGGCGGATGGGGAAGGCGACATGGTTGGAGTACTTCTTGACCAGTTCCTCGAGGCGCCAGCGGCTGAGGAACTCGCGGCCGTCGTCGTTGGCCTTGAGCACGACCGTCGTGCCGTGGCTCTCGCGTGCGCCCGGCTCGATGTCGTACGAACCCTTGCCGTCGCTCTTCCAGACCCATGCCGTGTCCTGCCCGGCCTTGCGGGTGGTGACGGTCACCTCGTCGGCAACCATGTAACTGGCATAGAAGCCCACGCCAAAGCGGCCTATGAGGTTGGAATCCTTTCGCTTGTCGGCTTCCATCGCCTCGATGAAGCGCCTGGTGCCAGAGCGCGCGATGGTGCCGAGGTTTTCGACGAGGTCAGCTTCGTCCATGCCCACGCCGTTGTCGGCTATCGACAGCGTGCCGGCGGCGGCGTCGAAGCTTATCGATATCGCGGGTTCGAAGGCTATGGCCTTGTAGGCATCATCGGAAAGGGTCAGGTACTTGAGTTTGTCGATGGCGTCGGAAGCGTTGGAGACGAGTTCGCGGAGAAAAATTTCCCTGTGCGAATAGAGCGAGTGGATTATCAACTGGAGCAGCTGATTGACCTCGGCCTGGAATTGATGTACGGCCATGTAGTATCTCCCGTGTTAAAGTTGAGGATGGTTGTGTAGGGAGAATGTAATCATGGTGACGCGGCAGCGGCAAGTTCCGGTCAGGGGAAGATGTAAGGCTCTCCTTGCCGCACGAATCCCTTGAAGCCTTGGGCGGCTGCCTTTTCGACATGGTTCTCGACGGCGTCGCCGAAATGCATCAGACGGGTCTTGGCCTTGATGGCGGCAGGAAGGCCGGCGAGTTCGTCGAGAGAAGCGTGCACGCCACCCGTATACAGCTGGCAATCATGGAAAATGGCTTCTATCGCATAACGGTCATCGAGGAATTCGAGGAGCTCGGGGTCGTATCGGGTATCGCTGGTGAACAGGATCCTGTCGTCTATCATGACGCCATAGCTGGGGGATGACGAGCGCCAGCTCGGGGCCGAGTCGGGTATGTGCTTTGTCCTGAACATGGCGAACTTGATCGAGCCCAGGCGCGCTTCGCACAGTTCCCTGTCCGCTCCGGCCACCGGCACGGTGTCGATCACGTTCCAGAGGTCGTCGAATCGAAGGAATTTGCCGTCCACCCGCTCGTTGTATGAAGCGCCTCCCTTGAGCGAGTGCTTCCATAGGAATCTCCTGTACGCCTGGGGGGCTATCATCGTCGGCTTCTGCCTGGCGACGTAACGGTTGAGGAGCATGACCTCCTCGAGCCCACCTATGTGGTCGGCGTGGGAATGCGTTATCAGATAGTTGTGCACGTCGGTGACGGACAGGCCCAGCATGGCGAGTGCTTCCGGGGTCCTGGTACCGCAATCGATCAGCACGTGATCGGCGCCTTTTACGACAAGGGCATTGTTCTGATAGAATTTCTTCGTGAACGCACTCCCCGTTCCGATAAATGTAATGGAGAGCGAAGAGTCATTGCGGACAAGGAGTTGTTTGGCAATATCCGGCTTGTTTTGTTTGACACTGGATTCATTCATCATAGACAGTATACTCTCAAAGGGCGCGGTTTTCAAAAATCGGATCATGCGGAGCAACTGTTTGACAGTTTCCGGGCTTGCATGCTATCATCATGCCGATTTCATCTATCCGGGGGGCCGTGTTGGCGACGCTTAAACGATACAAGGACTTTGAAAAATCGTTGACCAAGCGCGCAGGTGCTTCAGTCCGCAAGGGCGCCGCCTCGGCAGCCGGAGGATTTTCCCGATTCATGCGGGCCGGCAAGCAGAAGATGACCATCATGCTCGTCCCCCATACCGAGAAAAGGATACTCAACCTCCAGGTCAGTTTCTTTGGTTTGGCCGCGATAATCGTGGCCTTTGTCGGCGTGGCGGTGTTGCTTGCCTGGTCGAGCGCTGGGTACGGCGACGTGGCCGGGAAGCTTGCGGGCAAGACCGATGCCCTCAAGGCGACGCAGGCCGACCTCGACTCCATTCGGGACAGTACGAGCCGCCTGATCAAGGCCGCGAAATCCTTCCAGGCGGCCTTGGATACTACGCTTGCGACCATCGGCGTGAAGACGCAGACCGATTCCGCTTCGAAGGCGGACGGCGACCTGGCGGCGTTCTTCTCGCCGTCGGACATCGGTTCCGGCCGGCTTAGGGAAGCCGCCGAGATAGAGCGCGTCACGGGATACCTCGAGCGGAGCGTTACGCCGCTCAACGAGCTTGGAAGTACTATAGCGGCGCAGGGCAGCATCCTGTCCGAGATACCGAACATCTGGCCGATCAAGGGCGGCATCGGGCACATCTCGATGTATTACGGGCAGAACGAGAATCCGATATACGGTTCCTGGTACATCCACAAGGGCATCGACCTGTCTACCTTCCGTTCCGGAGACCCGATAGTCTCGACCGCGGACGGCAAGGTCGTGACGGTGGCATACGACATCAGCCTCGGCAACTACATAATCATCGAGCACAAGCACGGTTTCATAACCCGTTATGCCCATATGAGCGCTTTCAAGGTCCAGAAAGGTGCCATCGTCAAGCAGGGGCAGGTGATAGGCTACATCGGCAACACCGGCCTTTCCACCGGTCCCCACGTCCATTACGAAGTGCACCTGGGAATCGAGACCATAGATCCGCTCAGGTTCCTCAACATCCGTTCCGCGTCCGCGCCGTTGACTCGGTAGCTTGCGCCGGTTACCATACCCCCATGCCAGCTCCCCATGACGTGCTCGTCAATTCGTTGCTCGGCCCCGACAGCTCCTTCAGGGGCGACCTCGTCGTCGACGGCTTCGTCAGGATCGACGGCGACATGCGCGGGTCGGTCAGGGCGTCGGGCAAGATAGTGGTCAGCGAATCGGCGCGTTGCGACGCATCCATCGTAGCCCGTTCCGCCGTCGTCGGAGGAGTTGTCCGCGGCGATGTCTGCGTCTCCGACAGGCTGACCATACTCGACGGCGGCGTCATCGTCGGCGACGTGTTCGCGCCAAGGCTCGACGCGGACGGGGACATAGTCATCCACGGAGACATCCAGGTCTCCGGCCCCGGCGAGGACACTGAAGAAGCCATGCTGGCCTTCATGCGCAAGCATGGATCCAGGATCAGGCCCTTCGGCTTCGACGCCCCTGCCGACGAACGCCGGACCGAGGCCGAGGCCGGCGCCGGAACAGCATGGCGAAAGTAGAACTGCCCGACAACCTTCTGGCCGGACTCGTCCCAGGGCTTTCAGGCCGGAAAGCCGAGAAGAAGAAGGAAACGTCGAAGGCGAGCGCCTTCAAGTCCGCGTTGCGCAGCGCAGAGGAGATCGATCTTACCCCCGCTGCCGAGGGGCTTCCGTTCACCGAAGCCGAGGCTTCGGTCCTGCTCGACACAGTGCACGGCGCCGGCGAGGAACTGAAGCGCGACCCGAACGGCGAGAACGTCAGGGCGTACAAGGCCGCTGTCAGGAATTTCGTCCACTACGTCGTCGAGAGGGCTTACGACGTGGTCGAGAGAAGTTCTGGCGGCAACATCCTGAAACGGAAGAAATTCACGACGGTCGTCGTCATCGACGAACGTCTCGAGCGGCTCGGCGCCGAAGTGCTTTCGGCGCAGCGCGACAAGCTCGAGATCCTGAGGCGCCTCGACGAGATCCATGGCTTGCTGGTGGATCTTCTGCGCTGACCTGTCCTTAGGAACCAGAACCGGCTCCTGACGAAAAGGAGCCGGGCCGGAGGAGAAACGAAGATGGACGAGGAAAGCAGATACGAACAGAGCGACGAGGACCTTCAGCACCTCGAGGACGATACGGCGGAATCGGCGGCCTCAG
>PGXR01000179.1 GCA_002839245.1 Spirochaetae bacterium HGW-Spirochaetae-7
CGGTCGGCTCCCGCCGGGAGGCCCGCCGTAGGGACGGACCCCAGGTCCATGATACCCAGGAGCGCGTGGAAATCGGGCATCGAGAAACGGAGCTTCATGAAAAAGCGGTCTATCTGGGCCTCCGGCAGGGGATAGGTACCCTCCAGTTCGATGGGGTTCTGCGTCGCGATGACGAAAAAAGGATCGGGCAGCGGATGGACCTCTCCCAGGAAGGTGACGTGCTTCTCCTCCATCGCCTCGAGGAAAGCCGACTGGGTCTTGGGCGTGGCGCGGTTTATCTCGTCGCCGAGCACGACGTTGGAGAATATCGGGCCGCGGTAAAAGCGGAACGACCTGCCTCCCGGCCCGTCCTCGAGGAGGTTGGAGCCGATGATGTCGAGCGGCATCAGGTCCGGGGTGAACTGGACGCGGCTGAAGCCGAGGCCGAAGAACTCCGCCCAGGTCTTCGCGAGCGTCGTCTTGCCCAGTCCCGGCGCGCCTTCGAGGAGGACGTTGCCGCCCGCCAGGAAGGCGATGAAAAGGCGTTCGAGGAGGCCGGGGCAACCGAGCACGCGGGTACCCACGAAGGCCGTGTAGTCGTCGTACAGTTCCTTGATCGATGCGAGCGATCGTTCAAATTCGTCTGCTTGCATGGAGGCTCCAATATCCCGAGCGTAATGCCGTCGCTGCGACGAGCGCGGTGAGTGCTGCCATATTGAGCGCCGTGCCGACTACCGGCAGGGCGGGAAAAGGTGCGAGCGCGGCGACCAGGTTGAAGCCGGCGTGCCAGGTCCATGCCGCGACGAACGAGACGGCGACGACGACCGCGCGGCGAGCCTTCCCCCCGGGCGGCCATCCGTCGCGGAGCGGCAACGCCGTGCTCAGGGCGAACAGCGCGGCCGCCCCGGCGTGTATCGGCACGGCGTATCCGAGGCGCCAGTAGGCGTCGAGCGTCGGAAAGACGGCGACATAGCTGGCGTTCTCGAGCGCGGCGACGATGCACGAAGCTGCGATACCGAGGCTCGCCATTCCCGGCTCCAGGCCCAGCCGCCGCAGCCAGAAGGCTACGGCCAGCGCGAGGCCAAGCCGCGCGGCTTCCTCGATGCCGGCGTTCGCGGCAAGAGATAACCACTCCGGCGCCGCCGCCAGCGCGGGCCGCGCGGCTCCCGCGATCACGCGCATCGCCAGGTACAGCGTCGCGCCGGCAAGAATGGCCGCCGCGAAGGAAACGGCGTTCCCGAGCCTGGTCGTGGCTTTCACGGGCTTGCCTCGCTGCCGAAGGCGTCCATCCAGACTTGCATAGCCAGTGCAAGGCCAGGATCGACCGGTCGCTCGAGGGCCACCCTGGCGTCGAACGAGGCATAGTACTCGGCGATTGCCTCCGACACCACCTCCGCCGATGGCTTTGATCCGAGCGTAGTCTCTGTTCCCGAGGTTTCAGCCAGTTGCCGTTCGAACCGAGCCCGGTAATCGACGAGAGGGCTTTCGTCTATCGCCCTTCCCGTGCCTTCCCATCCAGGAACCTGGGCTTTTCCCGACGCATCCCTTCCTGCGGACCTGTCTGCGCCGTCTGCAGGTCGAACCTCGGCCCCTTCGGCGGACATGCCAGTGCCTTTGGCCGTCTGACGCTTTTCTTCGCCGGGCATTGCCTCTTCGAAGCGGCGGACTCCTGGAGGCACGGCGGCCGAACCCTCTTCCTCGGCATCCCCTCCGGCGGCATTGCCGAAATCGGGCTGGGCGAGCGGATCCCCGTCCTCCGTCCCTGCGCCTGCGTAGCGCCTGTCGCCGGGCAAGCCCGGTTCGACATTGTCGGGCACTGCGCGTTCCTCCGCCACGATACCCGGATAGTGACCGGCGGTCGGCCCGGAACGATTGAAGGCCAGGTCGAGGACGGCCTTGTCCGGCCACGAAAGCGAAACGCCGTAGCCCGAACGCAATGACAGCGCCTGGGCCGAGACGAAGACAACCAGGCCTGCCAGCGCGATGGCCTTTACCGCGATGCGCGCCGCCTTGCCGGGGGCGGGTCTGCCGAATCCCGCCAGCGCCGCTATCGACAGCGCTTCGAAGGCGCGTTTTTCAAGCATCTGCCCCGCAGGGCCGCCATGATAGTCTAGCCACGATTCAATGGCGGCCTCACGGTCGGCGTGCCTGACTGCTTCAAGTCCAGCCGAAGCGGGCAGTGGAGCGGCGAGGAAGGCAGGCAACGCGCTTATAGCCGCCATGACGACGACGGTGAAACCTCGGGCCGAGAGGCCTATGACGGAGGCATCGGGCAGGGCCACGGCGAGGAGGAGCGCGAGGCTCCATGCGAGGAAAGCCGTCACTGCCCAGGCGACGAGCCTGAAGCCGAGCCTTTTGCCCAGGTCGGCTCGCGCCAGCCTGGCCAGCATCCTGTCGGCGTCGCTGCCTGTCACGGCTGCCTCCGTGCGCGTATGTAAAGCGCGCTCGCCGCCACCAGCAGGGAGACGGCGATGCCGGCAAGCGGGTCGGCGATCGTCGTGGCTACAACGCCCGGCGCCGCCCCGAAGGCAACGGCCGTCACGAAACCGTTGCGCGGCGCGGCGTGGCGGACGGCCACAGCGGCGACCGCGCACGAGAACAGGGCGGCCAGGCTCAAGGCGGCGGGGCGCGATCCGAATGCCGCCACGGCGTACGCGGAGAACGGCAGCGCCGAACATAGCGCCGCCGCGAATCCCGCGGAATCCAGAGCGGCCATTCCGGCGACGGCGATGGCCCACGCCAGAGGAATGGCCCCGGCAACCAGCGGACTGATGCCCGAGTCCAAGCCGGAGGGAAGGGCGATGGCCACGGCGAGCAGCGGCGCCGCGACGAAGGCCGCGGCCAGCGAGCCAAACCGCCTAGTCATCCAGTGCCCACGCCATGGCGAGACGGGAAGGGGCCAGCGCCGCCCGGCCGTCCGGGGCGACCACGACGAGCGGAACCTTTGCGAAGCGTATCATACTGTAGCCGGAAAAAGCCGAGACCGGTACGGCGGCGGCAAGCGGGGAACGGACGGCGACGAAGTACAACCCCTCCGCTTCTCCCCAGGAAACCGCGCGCCACGTACCATGGTCCGCGACATTCATCGGCCAGACCGGTCCCGGCGTTCCGGCTTCCGGGCTGGTGGCAGGCACGCCAGCACTGTACAGCTCGGCCGGGCCGGTGCCTAGAAAATACGCGAACCCGGCGACGGCGACTACCGCGCAACCGACGACGACCACCCACTTCCTCCGGCCTCCGGCGGCCAGCCACGGAGCGGACGCGATCACGACCACCGCCCAACCCGCAAGCAACACGAGCGGCGCTGCGTGCCTGCCTGGCATGAACAGCTCGGCCAGCGCGACGCGGGCGACCGACTCGGGCAAGGCCTCGCTCGCACTGACCAGCTCGGCCGCGGCGATGGAAGGCCTGGGCTCGCCGAACGGCGTCTGCCTGAACGGGAATCCAAGCCGCGAAAGCATGGCCGCGTCCGGCCTCGTCGCCCTCATGTGTACCGTCGAACCGACAGCAAGCCCGTCGCCGTCGAAGCCATCGAACGCCAACGACACGAGATCCGGAGAACAGTACCAGGTAGCCACGAGCTCGTCGGTCCAGCCCGCCCTGGTTTCGAACAGCAAGACGCGCTCCCCGTCGAGATTCGTTCCGTAGAGCCTCGCCAGCCCGGAAATTCCGTTCCGTGCCGATATTCTTGCCTCGTTGAACGAGTATGGCTCGGGTACGCCGATGTCGATTATGACGGTCCTCGTCGTCCCGACGCCCTGGCCGGCCACGGTGACCGGCAGGGCCAGTGCCAGGGATACAAGCAGGGAGAACGCGGCAGGCAGGCTCATCGTTTCATCCTCAACAGGAGCGTCGAGCACAGTGAAAAGGCGAAAAAAGCCACGAGCCAGGCTGTCTTGCCCCGCGGCATCGCCCAGAACGGCGGCCTGTACGCCGCAGCCGCCCTGCCTGAGTCGCTCGGTATGCCCGACAGCCCGGGATTGGAATGGATCGCGAATCGAGCCACCGTCCGGCCCCTGTCCTCGACCAGCGCCGTATACCTGCCTTCGGGCAGCGCGCCGAAAGCGGCATGGTACCAGAGAGGAGCGGTCCTTTCGAACGGCTCGTCGAACAGGATCCTTCCCGAGTCGTCCGCGAGCAACGCTCGCGGTTCTACGAGCCAGTCGCCGCGTATCGATACCGACGGGCCGTCTGCCGTCTCGGTCAGGGTAGCCTGGGGAGGCCGTTCGGAAAACAGCCCGTCGACCAGGCTCCCAAGGATGGTCAGCGTCGCGGGACGAGCCAGGAAGTCGGCACCCCAGCGGCCGTGGATGTCGCTCGCGTACACGAGGACTGACCTGGCGCCTTCCCGCCTCGTGGCGAGCAGCGGGTCCCCGGCCCGGCTCGAGAACCACGCGATGGCGTCGGGCTTGGGGCCGAGCCTGGCCATGGCGTCGACGAATCCGGCCGGGGCGCCCGCCACGTCGACGACATCCGTCCGTCCTTCGGCAAAGACGGCCCGCGAAATGTTTTTCCTGTCTTCTATGATGAGCGACGGCACCTCGGAGGCGTCACGCACCCGGTAGAAGCGCCCGCCGGACCCGGCGGATATCCTCGTCAGGAGTGCCTTGTCGTACTCGGAGCCGACCGCCATGGCGGAGATCGATATGCCCGAGGCAAGGGCCCTGGCAGCCAGCACGTCGAAGTCGGCCGGGGCGCTTATGCCGTCGGAGACGACGACGATGTGCTTTTCCGGCAGGCCCGACGACTCGAGCGCCGCTATGCACATGGCGAGAGCCGGATACAGCTTCGTGCCGCCGCCCGCGCGCAGCGGTGCGAGGGAGCGCCTGGCGTCCAGGTCCGCGACGGGAGCGGGCGGGTATAGCCAGCGCGCTTCCTCGTCGAAGAGGAGGAGTCCCGCCACGTCGCTCGGCTTGAGGTTGCCCACCAGTTCGAGTCCCACCGCCTTGGCGAGCGACAGCTTGTCGCCGAACATCGAACCCGAGACGTCCAGGGCCACGGCCATCGCGACGTCGGGCAGCCTCGAGGCGGAGCGTGGCGACAGCTCGACCGGCAGGATGCGCTCCAGCTCAGGCGCGTCGCCGGGCCTGCCAATATCGGGGGAATCTACGACGACGAGGAGGCTTCCGGAGCCGCGCTCGACGTACCCGGCGAGCGCGGCGGCGGTGCGGCTGCCGATTTCCGGGAGTACCGGGCCGTCGAGGACGACGAGTTCGTAGTCGTAGAGGCCGGCCGTACCGAGTTCGGCATAGCCTATCCGCCGGACGGGCAGCAAGGCCTCGATGACGGTCCTTGCGCCAGGGCGGTCGCTTGCCATCAGCGTCCGGGGCCTGTCGATGCCCGCGGCCTCGACGACGAAGCCAGCATTCCTGGAACGTCCTGCCGGGCCGGCCTCGATCTCGACGAGGGAGCCCCCCCGCGATGACGTTCCTGCGCCCCCGTCGGCCGGCTCCACCGGTACGGACACCCTCCTGTCGGCGGGCGCCGCGCCGACCGTCGACCGATACGCGTACCGGTCCGGCCGCCGCCCGTTCGTCGAGGAGAATGGTGAGCACGGCGGGTTGGCCGCCCTGGCCAAGCGTCATCGAATACGCGGCGACCGGTCCGCTCGGGGCTTCGCCGGTATCAGCGCCGAATATGACAGGCCTGCCGGTGCGCTTCCAGTGCTCCCTTGCCGCAAAGACGTCGGCAACGCTCGGCGCACCACCAAGAACGATGCGCGTCGACGAGAACGGCGCGGCGGCAGCGGCGCGATAGGCCTGTTCTGTGGAGCCATCCCCGGCGGCGTATGTCCTGGTCGGGACGAGGTATCGGGGAATCGGCAGGGGCAGCCGGAGCGCGAAAGCGACCAGGCAGGCAAGCGGCATCGACAGGACGGCGAGACGCAGGACTATACCAGGCCGTCCGCCCGGCCTGGTATAGGTTCTGTTGCCTGATTCGCCCTTGTGGATCGCCATGGTTCGGACTATTCTAGTACTCTATCGACGTGCGGACAAGAAAAACCGCGCTGAGCCATCCCGAGTCAAAGGATCTTTCCGATGAATAGCACCGCCGTCCAGCCATTTTTCGATGCCGCCTCAGCGGTATTCTCGCAGATGTTCGGCATCGAGGCCAAGGCAGGCGCGGCGCGCTCGCTGGAAGGATCGGAGGACCACCTCTGGGAGATTTCCGGCATCCTGGGCATCGCGGGCTCCTGCCAGGGAGTCGTGGCGTTGCGCTTCCCGCTCAAGCTCGTGGACGAACTGCTCAGGGCATCCGGCGTCGAAACAAGCGGCGAGCTGGACCGCCTCGCGACAGCCTCGGGCCTCGTCGCCGAGATGACCAACATCGTTTCAGGCAACGCCATAGGCTCGTACGCCGGCATGAGCCTCGACATATCGCCGCCAGTGGTCATCAAGGGAAAGAACCATCAAATCAGCTGGCCCAAGATCGCCCCCGTCATCGCGACGGCATACGAGACGGCTCTCGGGCCCTTCGAGCTGGCCGTCTGCTTCAACGGCCACTGAGCGGCCGGGCACTTGACGAAACGTACCGTCCGGTATACTGTTTCTCCGATGAGTAACATCGTTTCGAAGCAGCAGAACCATCTCCATCATCACGGCCATACCAACGCGGTCGCGATGATCGTCATACCCTAGGTTCCCGACGGGAACCGAACGGAACGATACGCCGGCCGCCATGGGCCGGCGTTTTCGTTTTCCCAGGGCATTTCGCCTTCGAGAGACGAACGCCGCCAAGGCAGCCAAGGCGTGAACCTCGGAAGGAGCGGATGAATCATGGAACGAAAAGAAGGAATCCTGCGGCTGGCGCTGCCCAAGGGCAGGATGCAGGAAGGCGTGCTGCGCCTCCTGTCCGAGGCCGGACTCGACATGAGGACGGCGGAACGGGATTACCGGCCGTCGGCGGTCGTCGACGGGCTCGACGTGAAGGTGCTCAAGCCGCAGAACATCATCGAGATGCTCGATATAGGCAGCCGCGACCTGGGTTTCGCCGGGGCGGACTGGGTGGCGGAGCTGGGCATCGACCTGGTCGAGGTGATGGATACCGGTCTCGATCCGGTGCGTCTCGTCGCGGCCGCGCCGACCTCGATACTGGAAGACGGCAAGCTGCCGTCCCGCCGCCTCGTCGTGGCCAGCGAGTACGAAGGACTGACCAGGCGGTGGATAGCGGCGCAGGGCATGGATGCGGAGTTCGTGCGCTCGTACGGCGCCACCGAAGTGTTCCCGCCGGAGGACGCTGACTGTATCGTCGACAATACCGCCACCGGTTCGACCTTGAGGGCTAACGGACTGACCATCGTGGACGAGGTGATGCGAAGCACGACGAGGCTGTATGCCAACAAGCACGCGATGGACGACCCGGCGCGCAGGGAGCGCATAGAGTGGTTCGCGATGCTGTGCCAGAGCGTGCTCGAAGCTCGCAGCCGCGTGATGCTCGAGGTGAATATCGATGCATCCAGGCTCGAATCGCTCATCGAGATACTGCCGGCGATGAAGGAACCGACCGTATCCAGGCTTATGGGCGATGCCGGCTACGCCGTCAAGATAGCCGCTCCGCGCTCGGTCCTGCCTAACCTGATACCGGCGATCCGCGCCTGCGGCGGCACCGGGATCATCATCACCCAGCCAAGCCAGATAGTCCCATGACCTGCCGCGCTCCCGACAGGCGTTCCTCCGTCTCGCCATGGATAGCCGCGAGCAGCGCCTACAGCCCGAGGAAACCCGATACGCGCATCACCTGGTTCCTCGACGCCAACGAGGGGCGGACCTCCCGCGGCGTCATCGCCGCCATGGAGGCCGCCATTTCCAGCCCCTCGGGAGGCGTCAACCGCTATCCGTCGTTCTTCGAGCTTGAAGCCGTCCTGGCAGCCCGTTGGGGAGTCGTACCGGCCAGGGTCGTCGTGACGGCTGGCGGCGACGACGCCATCAGCCGCATCTGCGCCACGAGGCTGGCGCCGGGCTCCAGGATGCTCGTGCACGAGCCGGCGTTCGAGATGTTCGGGGTCTACGCCCGGTCACGCGGCGCCGAACTGCTCCCGATTGGCTGGCTTGACGGCGAGGCGTTTCCGCTGGCGGAGACTGTCCAGGCGATAGAAGGCGATCCGTCCCTCGGGCTTGCCAGCGTCGTTTCGCCGTCCAATCCGACAGGCAACGCGGTAGACATGCCCCAAGCGCTGGCTGTCGCCGACGCCTGCGCGCGCAGCGACGCGGCCTTCCTGTTCGACGCGGCCTACGGCGAGTTCGCCGACGTCGACCCGAGCCAGGTGCTGGTTTCGGACGGGTCTGCCTACGTAGTGCGCAGCTTCTCCAAGGCTTACGGCCTGGCCGGTCTCAGGCTTGGCTACGCGATAGCGCCGGGAGAGAAGGAAGCCTCGGCGCTCCGGGCCTGCGGAATGCCGTACCCCAGTTCCGCGCTCTCCGTCGTGGCCGCTTTCGCCGCCCTGGCCGATACGGAGGCGCTCTCGTCGGCCGTGGCAACGGCACGAGCCGAGCGGGCATCGATGGCGGCCCGCCTGCGGGAACTGGGAGCGCGGGTCGCCGAACCCGCCGCCAACTTCGTGCTGGCCAGGGTCCTGGACCCCGCAGGCCTGGCCGAGCGGCTGGCTGACCATGGCATAGCCATCAGGAGCTTCGACGGGCGGCCGCTCCTTGCGGACGCCGTCAGGATAAGCTGCCCCTGCGATCCAGCCGGACTATCGGCCGTCCTATCGGCTCTTGACCAGGCAAAGGAGTGCATCGGATGAACAAGCCAGTTGCGGCGCGAAGAGCCGTCGTTCGGAGGGAAACCAGGGAGACCCGCGTCAGCGTCGAACTCGTCCTCGAGCCGGGTCCGGTCGATGTCAGGACGGGCATAGGCTTCCTTGACCACCTGCTGTCGAGCCTGGCGTTCCACGGCGGCCTTTCCCTGACGCTGTCGTGCGACGGCGACCTGGAGGTCGACGACCACCACAGCGCCGAGGATTGCGCCCTGGCGCTCGGCGCGGCGCTCGGGCAGGCGCTCGGCGACAAGGCGGGCATCCGTCGATTCGGCTCGGCCTACGCTCCCCTGGACGAATCGCTGGCCCGGGCGGTAGTCGACCTGTCGGGCCGTCCATTTTCTTGCGTTGAGCTGGGCCTGACGCGGGAGGCCATCGGAGGCCTGGCCTGCGAGAATGTCGCGCACGTCGTCTCCAGCCTCGCTACGGCCGCGATGGCGACGATACACCTGGACGTGATACGCGGCCAGAACGACCACCACCGCGCCGAGGCGGCCTTCAAGGCGCTCGCGCTGGCTCTCCGCGATGCGATGGCAGTCGACCCATCCCGTGGCGCGGCCATCCCCAGCACCAAGGGCACGCTCGGCTCGCCCGATGCGGCGTCCATGGCGTCGCATGAGGCGGCTCCATGAGCCTGCCTTCCAGACCGCTGGTGGCCATCGTCGATACCGGCCGCTCCAACGCGGCGAGCCTGATGGCCGCCCTCGAGCGCGCCGGAGCCAGCACCAGCCTGACGACCGATCCGGCGGTCGTCAGGGCGGCGGCCTTCGCGGTGCTGCCCGGGGTAGGCGCGTTCGGGCCGGTCGCTGACAGGCTGCGCTCCATGGGAGTCGACGCGGCCCTCGGCGAGCGGATAGAGCGGGGAGCGCCGACTCTGGGAGCGTGCCTGGGCATGCAGCTTTTCTTCGACTCGAGCGAGGAGTCCCCGGGAGCGCGCGGCATCGGCGCCATCCCTGGCGTGATCACGGCGTACGGCCCAGGAGTACGCTCGCCGCAGTTCGGATGGAACAGGATATCGTCGCCTGCCGGCGCTTCGGCAGTCGAGTCTGCCGCGGCAGGCGGGCCTTCCGGCGGCGGGGCGTTCGCGTACTTCGCCAACTCGTTCAAGCTGGACGAGGCGCCTCAAGGATGGATGGCCGCGACGGCTATCTACGGAGCGCCGTTCGTCGCCGCGATAGAGCGCGGCCCGGTGCTGCTATGCCAGTTCCACCCGGAGCTGTCCGGGTCCTGGGGACAGACCCTGCTGGAGCTCTGGCTCGCACGCGGCGTTGCCGCATCGACTTTCGCACGGCCGGCGCCGATGCTGGCCGCCTCGTTCGGGAAACCGGCCGGTGGCGCGCTGCCGGGCCAACCGGGCGTTGCCGGCCGCCATATCCCGCGAATCATTCCCTGCCTCGACGTCGCAGGCGGCAGGGTAGTCAAGGGCGTCAGGTTCGAGGAACTGCGCGACTCGGGCGACCCGGCGGAGCTGGCCGCTCGCTACGAAGCCGAAGGCGCCGACGAACTGGTCATCCTCGACATCACGGCAGGGGTCGACGGCAAGGACACCGCGGTCGGGACCGTTCGTGCGGTCAGGAGCCGCATCGGCGTGCCCCTTTGCGTCGGAGGCGGTATCCGCCGCCTGGAGGACGCCGAACGGGTCCTCAGGGCGGGAGCGGACAAGGTGTCGCTCAACTCTATGGCCTTCAGGAATCCCGCCCTGCTTTCGGAGATTGCCCGGGAGTTCGGCCGTCAATGCTGCGTGGTCGCCATCGACGCGACCAGGCGCGGCGCGAGCCCGCAGGCTGACGGCATCCCCCTGGTCGTCCTCGACGCCGGCAGGACGGTCACCGATACTCCGGTGGACGAGTGGATACGCCGCGCAGTCGATGCCGGCGCCGGCGAAATCCTTTTGACCAGCCGCGACCGTGACGGAACCCGCTCCGGCTACGACCTCGAACTGCTGAGGTCCGCGGTCGAAGCAGCTCCGGGGACGCCGGTCATCGCCTCGGGCGGCGCGGCGAGTCCGGAGCAGATACTCGACGGCCTGCGGGCCGGCGCTGACGCCGCCCTGCTCGCCGGAGCCTTGCACGACGGTTCCCTCACCATAGGCACTATCAAGAATCACTTGCGCCGCAATGGCGTGGAGGCTCGCTGATGCTCATTCCTTCAATCGATATCATGGGCGGCAAGTCCGTCCAGCTCGTCGGCGGCGAGCGCTTCGAACTAGACTGCGGCGATCCGCTCGAGCTCGCCGCCAGGTTCTCCGTTCTCGGGGAGCTGGCGGTCGTCGACCTGGACGCGGCCCTCGGAAAGGGGTCGAACCTGGACCTGGTCGCCGAGATAGCCTCGCGCTATCCCTGCAGGGTCGGTGGAGGCGTACGCGACGGACGGACGATGACCAGGCTCCTGGACTCAGGCGCCCGCTCGGTCATGGTCGGGACGATGGCCACGCCCGAGTTCCTGTCAGCCTTCCCCAAGGACCGCCTCGTCGCGGCGCTCGACAACAGGAAGGGCGTCGTCATGACCGAGGGCTGGAAAACGAGCTCGGGCGAATCGGTAGCGGCCAGGGCGGCCGAACTTGCGCCGCATGTCGGCGGCTTTCTCGTCACGGCGATAGAAATCG
>PGXR01000180.1 GCA_002839245.1 Spirochaetae bacterium HGW-Spirochaetae-7
TTGAAGGCGGCCGGAGCCTCGGAGGTGTCGATGGAGGAAATACTGCGCTCCGATTTCCTCGGAGGCTTCTGAGCCGCCGGCGAGGCCGCTATTCGAGGCTCAGCACCTTGAGCCGGTAACGAAGCCTGCGCTCGTTGATGCCCAGTTCCCGCGCGGCGGCGCTCTTGTTGTGGGCGTTCCTCTCGAGGACCCTTGACAGGAATTCCTTCTCGAAACCGCCCATGACTTCGTCGTAGCCTCCGCTCAGCGTCGGCATGGAGTTATCTTCGCGCGGATCGTCGGTCGGAAGGAATATGTCCGTTTCCGTGAGGTACTCGCCACGGCACAGCACGACGCCGCGCTCGAGGACGTTCTCGAGCTCCCGCACGTTCCCGGGGAAGGGATAGCGCATTATCCTGGACATAGCCTCCGCGGTGATTCCCTTGACCGGCTTGCGGTTCTTTGACGAATACTTCTTGATGAAGTACTCGACGAGATAGGGTATGTCCCCGCGATGGTCGCGCAAAGCCGGCAGCGACACGGGCACGACGTTCACGCGGTAGTACAGGTCGGCCCGGAAACGGCCGGCGCGTACCTCCGCTTCGAGGTCGCGGTTCGTGGCTGCGATTATCCTGACATCCGATTCGTGGGGGGCGTTCTCCCCTACCCGCTCGAACGACCCGAACTGCAGGACGCGCAACAGCTTGACCTGTATCCCGGAAGGTACCTCTCCAATCTCGTCGATGAACAGCGTACCGCCGTCCGCGAGCGCGAAGCGCCCGGTCCTGTCCGCCATGGCACCGGTGAAGGCGCCTTTTACGTGGCCGAACAACTCGCTCTCGATGAGGTTTTCCTGGAGCGCGGCGATGTTGACCGGCACGAAGGCCTTGTGCTTCCGCGGTCCGGCGAGGTGGATTGCGCGTGCGACGAGTTCCTTGCCCGTGCCGCTCTCGCCGGTGATGAGAACGGTCGAGTCGCTCTTGGCCGCGCGCGCCGCCATAGACAGCACCTTTTCCATCTCGGGGCTGTGGGAGATGATGGTCTGCGCCCGCCCCTGGCCCAGGGCCTCGACCATGGCGCGGTTCTCCCGCTCCATCTCGTTCTTCTCCATCAGCCCGCTGATCAGGAGGACAAGTTCCGCCTTCGACGGCGGGCTCGGCAGGGAATCGTAGGCCCCCATCCTCATCAGTTCCACGTCCATCGTGATGTCGTGGTCTCCGAGGAGGAGGGCAATCTCGCAGGTCGGGCAGGCGGCCTTGAGGAAAGCGATGCCGTCGGCCGTGGCCATCGAGACGGCATTGGGGTCGAGCAGCACGAGGTCGACGATGTCGCCGTTCTGGACCGTCTGTATGGCCGACTCGCCGCCGTCGACCACGAGCGAGCAGCCGCCGACGCTCTCCACCGCCGCGCGGACGAGGTCCGCCGTTGCAATGTCTACCAAGGCCAGAATATTGAAATTGTTGTTCTCTTTCATAGCCGGGACTCGGCCTCCCCTTCGTACTGCAGTCGGTAGAGATTGAAGTATATGCCTCCAAGGGCGATTAGGCTATCGTGATCTCCGCTTTCCGCGAGTCGTCCGTCGGCAAGCACGAGTATGCGGTCGGCGTGCCTGATGGTCGACAGACGATGGGCTATGGCCAGGGTGGTCCTTCCCCGCATCAGCGCGGAAAGCCCTGCCTGAAGCAGGCGCTCCGTACCGGTATCGACCGAGCTCGTCGCCTCGTCGAGTACGACGATCGATGGCTCGTGGGCCACGACGCGAGCAAACGACAGCAGTTGCCGCTGCCCCGAAGATAGCGTCGCGGCTCCCTCGCCCAGCTTCGCGTCGTAACCGCCGTCGAGGCGCTCTATAAAATCATGGGCCATCACCGCCTTGGCGGCAGCCTCGATGGCCGGTCGCTCCAGGCCGAGCCCCAGGTCTATGTTGCTCGCGACGGTGCCCGAAAAAAGGAAGACGTCCTGCATCACCGGCCTGATGGCCGAGCGCAGCGTAACCAAAGGCAGGTTCCGTATCGGCACGCCGTCAAGGCGAATCTCGCCGCGCTGCGGGTCCCAGAGCCTCGCCAGGAGCGAGCCGACGGTGCTCTTGCCGGCTCCCGTGTAGCCGACGATGGCCACGGTCTCGCCGGGCTTGACGGCGAACGACAGGTCCTTGACGACCCACTCTTCCTCTCGGTAGGCGAACCAGACGTGGTCGAATTCGATGTGCCCGCGGACCGGCCCGGCGATGGCGAGGCCGGTATCGTCCGGAATCCGCTCGTCGGCATCCAGGAGCTTGAACACGCGCTCGCCGCCAGCCATGGCGCTCTGCAGGATTGTGTACTTCTCCGAGATGTCCTGCAGTGGCGAATAGAACATGCGTATCAAGTTGACGAAGGCGATGAGCGCGCCGAGCGTGATAAGCCCCTTGTCGTGGAGCCCGGCGCCGTACCACAGCACGATGGCTGTCGACGTCGAGGAGAAGAACTCGATCAGAGGCCTGAACGTCGCAAAAACGTACATCTCGCCGAGGTTCGCCTTCATCAGTTCCGCGTCCTTGACGTCGAAGGTTGCGGCCGAGGCTCGTTCCCGTCCGAAAAGCTTGACGACGGCGACGCCGGCGATGTGCTCGGCGATGAAGGCGTTCACCTTCGACAGCCAGGTCCGCTGCTGCCTGAACGCATCGCGGGCTTTCCGCCTGGAAATGCTCGTTGCCATGAAGACCGGCGGCAGCGTCAGGATGGCGACCAGGCCCAGGCGCGGGCTCATGATGAAAAGCACGGCGAGCGATCCGGCCATCACGCTGGCATCCTTGATGAACGACACGACGACGCTCGTGAAGAACTCGTTGATCGTCTCGACGTCGCCCGTCAGCCTCGTCACGAGGCGACCAACCGGCTGTTTGGAGAGGAAGGCCAGCGACTGGTGGCTCGTGCCGCTGAACAGGTCCATCCGCAGGTCTTTCATCACGTTCTGGCCGATGAGGCTCGTCGTCCAGGCCTGGGCGAACGTCGAGAACAGCACCACGACGAGGACGACGAGAAGCAGCCAGCCGTAACCGGCCACGACCCTACGGTCGGCGACGCGCAACGCCCTTGCGTCATCGGGCGGGAGCGAGCGCACCCACGCTGACGGCGCCACGAACCAGAGCCCGGCAACGGCTGGATCAGGGAAGGAGCCGGCCTTCGCTGCTGCCGGTACGGTCACGCCTGCGGCCGGCGTCAGGTAGAACGGACCCGGGTCGAGGATGCCGTCCGCCTCGAGGCCTGCCTTGTCCTTGGTCGGCAGCGCGGCGGCGACCGATTCCCTGAGGAACAGCTTGCCTGCGGCACGCGGCGCGTTGCCGCGTATCTTGAGGCCTTGCAGCCGACTGTCGCCGGCGGCCGCGGAATCGATAGCCACCCACGATACTACCAGGGCCTCGTCGACCGTCTTCTTGACGATGACGGGAAGCACGAGTTCCCCGATGGTCGACATCGCCAGCGTAATGGCGGCCGTGACAAGAAGCGCGCGGTACGGCTTGACGTATGCGAAAATGCGCCTGACAGTGGCGCCGTCGTAACTCTTGACTATCTCGTCGATCTCGAAGAAATCCGGCATCTACCTGCCCTCCCCCGCACGGACCAGGGCCTGCATGGCCGCTATCTCCGCGTAGAAGCCATCGGCCGACGCCAGTTCCTGCGGGGAACCGAGCTGCACGAGCCTGCCGGAGTCGAGCACGGCGACCATATCGGCCCGCCTCAGCGTCGATACGCGGTTCGAGATTATTATAGTCGTCTTGCCCACCCTGTCGGCCACCAGCGCGTTGATGATGGCTTCCTCGGTTTCGGTATCGACGGCCGACATGGCGTCGTCGAGGACGAGGATTTCAGGATCCCTGCACAGCGCGCGCGCGATTGCTACGCGCTGTTTCTGGCCGCCCGACAGCGTCAGCCCGCGTTCCCCTACCACGGTATCCCAGCCGTCTGAAAAAAGCCTCAGGTCTCGGTCGAGGGCGCTGATCGCCGCGACCCTGTCGAAACGCTTGCCCGGCAGGTCCGGGTCGGAGAAAAGCACGTTGGCGCGAATGGAATCGGAGAAGAGGAAACTGTCCTGCGGCACGAAGCCTATGGCAGCGCGCAGTTCTTCGATGGGATAGGAACCGACGTCGATGCCGCCTATGGATACAGCTCCCCGAGGCGGTTCGACAATACGGGCCAGCGTCTTGACGAGGGTGCTCTTGCCGCTGCCGACCTTGCCCAGGATGCCCAGCGTCCTGCCGGCGGGCACTTCGATGCTGATGCCGTCGAGAGCCGGTGCCTGCGCTCCGGGAAACGACAGCGTAAGTCCGGAGAACCGCACCGCACCGACGGGATGGCCAGCACCTGCGGTGCCGGTCGTGGCCTGGAGAGGCTCGGCGCCCGGGGCGAAACGCGGCTCCGGCTCGGTAGCGAGAACCTCGTTGACCCTCTTCAGGCTGGCAGCGCCGCGCTGTATCATGTTGACGGTAAAGCCGGCACCGACCATCGGCCATATGAGCATTTCGAGGTACGCGAGCATGGCGGCGAGCGATCCGGGCGTCATCCTGTTCTCCATGACGGCCTGACCGCCGGCGACGATCAGCACGAGGGTCGTAAGCCCGGCAAGGAACGATATCAGCGGGAAAAAGAAGCCGTAGACCTTGACGAGCACCATCGACGCCTCGCGGTAGCCGTCGTTGGATGCGGCGAATCGCCGGGCGAACTCGTCTTCCTTGACGAACGACTGGACCACGCGGATACCCTGGAAAGTCTCCTGGGCGACCGTGCTCATCTCCGAGTATTGCTCCTGGACTCGCTTGAACCGTTTTCCGATGATAGCCCCGAACATGACGATCAGGACGGTGATCAGCGGCAGCGGTGCTACGGTCAGGAGGGTTGTGCCGGGGTTCTGGACGAACATGACAACGAGGATGGCTACCGACATGAAGGCTCCGTCGACGAAAGCGACGAAGGCCATGCCGGTCGCCATCCGTATCGCCTGCATGTCGTTAGTAGCCCTGGCCATGATGTCGCCGGCCGCGTTACCGTGGAAGTACGATGTCGGCAGGGTCATCAGCCTCGCGAACAGCCTGTCCCTGAGGGCCGTCTCTATGCGCCTCGAGGCGCCGTGTATGAAGTAGCGCCAGAGGAAACGGCCGCAGGCGATGGCAGCGGCCGTCGCAACCATCGCCAGTCCTATGGCGACGACCGCGCTGCGTGCCTGGCCTGACGCAATGGAGTCGATCGCCCTCCTCAGGTATTGGGGCAGAAGGAGCTGGGCCGCGTCCACGACGACCAGGCAGAGAATGCCGACGGCGTAGCGGACGCGGTGCTTCTTGAGGTATGGCAGGAGAGTCTTGAATTCTTTGAGCATTGTCGAATCCTATACCGGCGACCGATGTTTTTCAACGACCGGCGCACGGTTGACAGGCCGGCCCGCGCAAGTGAAAGTAGTGGTATGAGTAAAATTGTGACAGCAACCTTCCTGCTCGTCGCGGCGTCGCTGACGTCATGCGCGGTACTCAGGGCCGGCGAGTACGCCACCGAGGCGTTCATGCGCGAGAGCGACCCGGCTCTCGCCGCCGATGCCATGCCCACGATGATGAAGGCGGCCGAAGCGTTGTCTCTCGCCGACCCCCGGAGCGAAAGCAAGGCCCTGACGAGGGCTTCGCTTTACGTGATGGACGCCAACGCCTTCCTCGATACCGAGGCGTTCCTCCTGCCCGAGGAGGACTACGCGGCCAGCCGGCTGCTTTCGTTGCGCGCCAAGGCGCTCTACCTCAGGGCTTCCGCCATACTCGTGCCGTTAGTGGAGCGAAAGGAGCCCTCGATTTTCACCGGCGACAGCGGCGGGGGCAGTGCGGGCGGTACTTCGTCGACGGG
>PGXR01000181.1:0-6670 GCA_002839245.1 Spirochaetae bacterium HGW-Spirochaetae-7
GGGCCAACGGCATCGCCTCGGCGAAGCGCATCAACGAGTTGCTCGAAACGGCTCCTGACGTGGAGGATGCGCCCGACGCGGTCTCCCTGCCTGGCGTCGGCGCCGCCACGGCGAGCTTCTCGGGCGTGGACTTCCATTACGACGGCGAAGCTGACATACGCGTGCTCGACCGCATAGGATTCGACGTTGAGGGCGGCCGCATGTTCGCCATCCTGGGCGCTACCGGCTCGGGCAAGACATCGCTGGTCAACCTCATGCCCCGGTTCTACGACGCGACTCGCGGAACGGTGAAGATTGACGGATTCGACGTTCGCGGACTCACCAAGGACTCGATACTGGAAAACGTCGGCATCGTTCCGCAGGAAACGGTACTCTTCTCGGGAACCGTCCGGGACAACATCCGCTACGGCAAGCCCGGGGCTGACGACGACGAGGTGGTGGCCGCGGCCAAGGCTGCGCAGGCCCACGATTTCATCCTGGAGCTCCCCCGGAGCTACGACACGCGCGTCGAGGAACGAGGCTGCAACCTCTCCGGCGGCCAGAAACAGCGCATAGCCATAGCCCGGGCAATCCTCCCCAGGCCGAGGATACTGATCCTGGACGATTCGACGAGCGCAGTCGACGTCGAGACGGAGACCGCCATCCATGAAGCGCTCGCCGCGTACACGAAGGGCGCAACGAGCTTCGTCGTGGCCCAGCGCATCAGCACGGTGCTGAACGCAGACAGGATCATCGTGCTCGACGAGGGCCGCATCATAGCCTCCGGAAAACACGCCGAACTCATGGCGGCAAGTCCCGTCTACAGGGAGATATACGAGTCGCAACTGGGAGGCGGAATACGGGACGACCGCAGCAAAGCAGACGGAGGGCCGGAACATGGCGAATGAACCGTCCCCGTCGACCCAGGACATCCGCTCGAGCATGCAGCGGCGCCCCGGCCGCCCGGGCAAGATAGAAAAAGCCCGCAATCCACGCAGGGCCATGCTGAGGCTGGCCCTCTACATGTCGCCACAGGCGCCGGCGCTGTCGCTGGTCATCGCCTGCATCCTGGTATATTCGATTCTAGGCCTGGCCGGGCCCTACCTCATGGGCGTCGCCATCGACAGGTACATCGGGGGCAAGGATACCGCAGGACTGTTGCGGACTGCGGCCCTGATGTTGGCGGTCTACGCAGCGAGCAACCTTTTCCAGGTGGTCGCTAACTGGATCATGGCGCGAGTGTCCCAGCGTTCGCTCAAGAAGCTGAGGAGCGACCTCTTTGGCCACCTGCAGAAGCTGTCGATGCGCTTCTTCGATACGAACGCCGCCGGCGGCCTCATGAGCCGGCTTACGAACGACATCGACGCCATCAACCAGGCGGTATCGCAGAACGTCACGACGCTCATCGCCAGCGTCCTGACGATGGCCGGCATCGTGGCCGCGATGTTCGCGCTCAACCACTGGCTCGCGCTGGCAAGCCTGTTCGTCATGCCGCTGATGTTCGCCTTTACCCGTTTCGTCGCGTCGTTCACGCGCACCAGCTTCCGGGAACTCCAGCAGAAGCTCGGCGAGTTAAACGGCATCGCGGAGGAGGCGATAAGCGGACAGAAGGTCATCATGGCGTTCAGGCGCAACGAATCGGCCATCGAGGCGTTCAGGGAGAAGAACCGGGCGGTCTTCACTGCGAGCGTCCATGCCAACTCGTACGCCATGCTGCTCATGCCGCTCACCGGGGTGCTCGGCAATTTCTTCGTCATCGTGCTGGCCAGCCTGGGCGGCTGGCTGGCGCTGGAAGACCTCGTCAGCGTCGGCGTCATCGCGACGTTCATCAGCTACGGACAGAATTTCATATCGCCGCTGCGGCAGCTCGCCAACCTGTACAACTCGGTACAGGCCGCGCTGGCCGGCGCGGAACGTGTCTTTGAGATCATCGACACGCCACCGGAAATAGATGACGCGAAGCCTACCGGGACCGGCAGCAGGCCCGGCAGCAGGCCCGGGGCGAGGATACGCGGAGACGTCAGCATGCGCGACGTATGCTTCGGATATGTAGAGGGCGTACCGATCATCAGGAACTTCAACCTGGACGTCGCCGCGGGCCAGAGCATCGCGCTCGTCGGCCCCACGGGCGCGGGCAAGACCACCATCATCAACCTGCTCAGCCGGTTCTACGAGATCGACAGCGGAAGCATCAGCATCGACGGCGTCGACATCCGCGACATGCGCAAGGCGGACCTGAGGCGCGCGCTGGGACTCGTGCTCCAGGACACCTTCATGTTCGCGGGCTCGGTACTCGAGAACATCAGGTACGGCCGGCTGGACGCCACCGACGATGAATGCGCCGAGGCGGCGGGCATGGCCGAGGCCGACCACTTCATCAGGCAGTTGCCCGACGGCTACCGGACCATGCTTTCCGAGCGGGCCGGAAACCTGAGCCTGGGACAGCGGCAACTTCTTTCGATTGCGCGCGCCATACTCGCCGATCCCGCGATCCTGATCCTCGACGAGGCCACGAGCAGCGTCGATACCCGCACGGAACTGCGCATCCAGAAAGCGTTGCTGCGCTTGATGAAGGGAAGGACGAGCTTCGTCATCGCCCATCGCCTGAGCACCATCCGCGACGCGAACCGTGTCGTGGTGATTGACCATGGCGGGATCGTCGAGCAGGGCAGCCATCGCCAGCTGCTCGACATGCACGGATTCTACGACCGGCTCTATACCAGCCAGTTCAAGGGAAACGAGATATAAGTCCCCCTATCCTGCGGGCGCACCGTCACTCGTGATCGCTTCAGCCACAGGAAGCTCGAACACCATCGCAGGAATTTTTTACTGGAAATGGCAACTTAGTTCTGGCGCACCGAACCTGGATAGTTTAATATTATACTTATTAGGTAACTTGTACCGGCCCCCTCCTCGGTACCTTGTGAATTACCATTGGTTTCCACCGAAAGGAAGGTTGCATGAAAGGCTCTACCCGTCTTTTCAACTTGGTTACCATCATCCTGGTTATAGGCTGCCAAACCGCCATGGCTCAGGGCAACGCTGAAAAACTCAAAATCGGGGTGATAGAGTTCGAGGAGAGATCGCCTATCGGTATGGCAAATGCCTCCAAGATCTTGCCGGAAATACTCGCAGAGGCATTGGTCAAGGTAGGTGTCTACGAAGTGACTGAACGTCTCCTCATAGGAAAGATACTCGAGGAGCAGGAACTCGCCCTCTCGGGTATCATCGCCCCGAGCAATGCTGCGGCGATCGGCAAGATCTATGGGTTGGATGCCATCGTGATAGGGACATTCATGAAGGTGGGAGATTCAATCACCATAAGCATGCGTCTTGTAGATACTTCAACGGGAAAGGTCAGAACAGCCTCTACGCTAAAGCTGGGCGATATCAATACACTTGAGGCGCAGCTCGAGATAGCCGGCTATGAGCTTTCCGGCTTCAGCCGCGAGCAGATGAAAATCATCAAGGAGGATGCGCTGAAGGACAAGTTCCGCGCCGGCGTGAGCGTGGGACCCGGAATCGGGATAGTCTCCGAATACATACAGGGTTCTTCATTGAGCCCCGTTGTTGGAATCTTCTTCTCCAGCAAGGCCATCTACTTCGACCTGTTGGCAATGCTTCCATTCGCCATTCCCCCGCTGTCGCTTGAACACTCGGTCGCTTCCATTTCGGCCGGAACAGGCGTGTATCTCGGGAGGTATTTCGGTCTCGGAGCAGGATTCAATTATTTCGTTATCGAGGCCACGCAAGACGCTGACCCGGTAAAAGTATATGGTGAATTTGCCGGAATATACCTGAATGCCAGAATCCGTCCCACAGTGCGCATGGCCATAGATATCGGGATAGGAGGCAGCCTTGGAACTGTTTCAAAAACGTGGAACCCCGATTACACGCAATATGATGATGACCGACTCTTCAACCAATTTCCTATCGCCCCCATGATTTTGTCCTTTGAATATTACTTTGATGACAACTGGGGCATTAAAGCATTTTTCCTTTTCAGGGGCTCGGATGGCGTGAGGACTGTGGGGACTGGTGAGCCTGATACGAATTGGCTGAGCGGGTTTGCGACAGGCTTGCTCGTGAGCTACAGCTTCGCTTTCTGATCGAGGCGGAGAGTGCGCATCGCCGACCCCGATCGATTGATTCATCGCATAAGATATAATCCCGGACCGCGCTTGTAGGCCACGCCTGGCGGACCGGGGCTATCTCGCCCTCGGGCGAACCCGTATCAGCCTTCGCGGCGTGGTTTGGTCAGGCGTGAGCCGGCGGGTCGCCCCGGCTGACGGGCTTCGAACCGCTGACCGGAACCGCGGCTCGGTCGCCTCCGGCGGCATTGCGCTGGGCCAGGGCCACCTTCCACGGGTGCCCTCCCCTGCCCGGCCTGTCGGCTCGCCCCTTGCGGACAGGTCCCGCCTCGGGAGCCGCGCCTTTCTTGCCGTCGTCGGGCGATCGCGCCGCTTTTCCGCCCCCGGCCGCCGCCGCCGGACGATCGCCCGAATCGGCTGTCCGGAACGGCAGGCGCTCCTCCTCGGGATTCCAGAAGCCGTCCTTCCAGTTGAAGCGGCCGGCGTCGGGCAGCACGGTGCCGTTCCTGGCGGCTGACATGATCCGCTTGTATACCTGCTTCTTGAGGTCGACGAAGCTGAAGTCGAGTATGTACTTGGTCGCACCGTCCTTCTTGAGGAAGGGGATGCGGTCGACGAGGGAAAACGGCTTGATCGGGATCACCACGGTGCCGTCCGGCGACGAGACGACTTCGTACTCGTCCCCTTCGCGGTCGCGCAGGAAGCGCAGGTCGAACAGCTCGCCGAGGTCCGACCGTATCGTGAACAGCTGCGGGTAAGCGAATACCGTAGGCATGAGGCTCTTTCCAGGCACTGTCTCCGTCAGCTTGCCCAGCGCCTGCTTCGATATCTCGAGCGGGGGGACGATGAAGTCCGCCCCGTTGGACAGGAGGAAGGCGGCCGCCCACGAGTTGAAGGCGTAGAGCCATGGACCGGCAACGACGGTCACCGGACGGCCCTTGAGCAGGGCCAGATGGCCGAGGTTGTTGGCGATGAAGACGTGCTGCCCCTTGTCTATCCAGTAGTCAAGCTCCTCCACCAGCCAGGCGGAGTCGCCCTGCGGGAAGTACGGCTCGAGCCACAGCACCAGGGAGTCGCGCTTGAACGGCGTCTCCTTCTCGTGCCGCCTGAGGCCTTCCGCGTTCTTGCGCGACAGGCGAAGTATCGCCTTCTCCGGCCGGTCGGCCAGTATCGTATGCAGGTCCTGGATGCGGCTGACCATCGTGTAGAGGCCGTCGGGAAGGGCGTTGAGCCTGTCCCGCGGGATTGCGGGGAATTCGGGCCGAGGAGCCTTGTCGTAGCTCGGGAATCGATGGTACTTGGACAGCGACGACGGCAGGAGGGGCTTGTAGCGTCGCGCCATCGCCTTGGTCTGCACGAGGTAGACCTCGTCCTCCGGGCCGAACTCGCCGTCCACCTGCAGGAACAGTCCTTCAGCCTTCTCCATCACCCCGCGGACGCGGGCGGTCGAGCGCACGCCGTCGCCGTGGCCATGGACGCGTACCGAGTCGCCTTCCGCCACGCCCTGGTAGCTCTTTACGAGTATCCAGCGCTTGTCGTCGAACACGCGAATCAGCTTGACCTTGCCTAGCGGCAGGCCCGTTCCGCCGGCCTGGTCCGGCCGGATGAAGTCGGGCGCGGCGGCCGTGCCGTCGAACCAGAACGTCGTCTTGCGCCTGGCGAAGTCGCCCTGCAGTATGCCCGCGGCCTTGGTGGCGGCGCGCTCGCGGTCGAAACGCCAATTGTCCAGCATGTAGCGGTACGCTGCGACGACCGAGCCCACGTACTCGGAGCTCTTCATCCTGCCTTCTATCTTGAAGGTGTCCATGCCCGCCTCGACAAGCTCAGGCACCTTCTCGACCAGCTGCAGGTCGTCGGGGCTGAAGAAGTAGCCGTCGCGGCTCTCGTCGGAGAACAGCCGGCGGCAAGCCTGAGTGCAGGCGCCGCGGTTGGCCGAGCGGCCGCCGAGGTAGCTGGAGAACAGGCAGACCCCCGACGCGCTGACGCAGAGTGCGCCGTGCACGAAGGTCTCGAGTTCGACGTTTGTCTCGGCCCGGACAGCCTTCATCTCGTCGAGCGAAAGCTCCCGCGACAGTACGACGCGCTTGAAACCGGCCCTGGACAGGAAGTTGGCCCCCGCGGCCGTGCCGACGTTCATCTGCGTCGATGCGTGAAGCTTGAGAGCCGGAAAATTCTCCTGTGCCATCTTGACGACGCCGAAATCCTGGACGATGACGCCGTCCGGCCCGACGCGCTCCAGGTATTGCAGGAGCTGGTACATACGGTCGGCTTCGCGCTGCTCGAAAACCGTGTTGACGGTCACGTACAGGCGCTTGCCTAGCTTGTGCAGCGACTCGACGGCGGCCTCGAACTGGCTGTACGCGAAATTGCTGGTGCGCATGCGCGCGTTGAAAGTCTTGAGCCCGAGGTAGACCGCGTCGGCGCCTTCGCCGATGGCGGCGTCGAGGGCCTCCGGGTTGCCCGCCGGGGCAAGAAGCTCGGCGGTTGTATATGACATAGTCTGGATCCTCTCACGATTCGGTACTCGGCCATCTTTGCGTCGGAACGATCCCATTCGGGCGATTCCGGCATTTCATCGGCCGGTTTCCGGCGGGCACTCA
>PGXR01000181.1:6742-12578 GCA_002839245.1 Spirochaetae bacterium HGW-Spirochaetae-7
GCTCTGGCGGGACGGGCTGAATGGTAAAGATACTATGATTGAGGCGGTGATGTATAGGGAAGCAAGGCAATGTGCAGAACTGGACGCGGGAGGTCTCTCCAGGTAAACTGGGTGCATTATCCCTGCCCCGGAGGCCCCATGGATCACGGTTTCATCGAGGTCACAGGTGCTCGGGAAAACAACCTCAAGAACATAAGCCTCCGCCTGCCCAGGAACAAGATCACGGTATTCACCGGCGTGTCCGGATCAGGAAAATCGTCAATCGTTTTCGACACCATAGCCCAGGAAGCTGGAAGGCAGCTGAACGAAACGTACAGCAGCTTCACCCGCCTGTTCTTGCCGCGCTACAAGCGGCCCGAGGTCGACGAGATCAGCAACCTGTCCACGGCCATCGTCATAGACCAGCACCTCCTCGGCGGCAACTCCCGGTCTACTCTGGGAACCGCGACCGACATCAATGCCCTCCTTCGCCTCTTGTTCTCCCGATTCGCCGACCCCCACATCGGCTACGGAAACGCATACTCGTTCAACGACCCCATCGGCATGTGCCCCGAATGCGAAGGCATCGGCCGCATCATCACGCTCAACACCGGGACAGCGCTGGACAGGGAGAAGTCGCTGAACGAGGGAGCCATACTGCTGCCCGGCTACACTCCAGGATCCTACTACTGGAAGACCTACGCCGAGTCGGGTTTCTTCGACAACGACAAGAAGCTGCGTGACTACAACGCCGAGGAATGGCAGCAACTGGTTTACGCCAATCCGCAGAAGGTCGCCGTCAATTACCACGACACTGAATTCAACGCCAGCTACGAGGGGCTGGCAGTCCGATTCATGCGGCAGAACGTGAAGACGGAGAAGGAAGCGAGCAAGCTCGGCGCGAAGCGGATGGCCACCTTCTCCACCACGGCAACCTGCCCGGGTTGCGGCGGCAAACGATACAACCAGAAGGTCCTGTCATCGAAGCTCGGCGCCTATTCAATCTACGACCTGACCGCGGTGCAGCTTGACGACCTGCCTGGAATCCTCGACGGGTTCACCGATCCACGGTCCAGGCCCATCGTCGACAGCATCCGCGAACGGGTCCGCAACCTGAACGAAATCGGTTTGGGGTACATGGATTTGAGCCGGGAAACGCCGACCCTGTCAGGCGGCGAATCCCAGCGGGTCAAGATGGTGAAACATCTGTCCAGCAGCCTGACCGGACTGCTTTACATCTTCGACGAACCGAGCATCGGGCTCCATCCCCGTGACGTCCACCGCCTGAACGAACTGCTCGTCAAACTGCGGGACAAGGGCAACACCATCCTCGTGGTGGAACACGATCCCGACGTGATCAGGATAGGCGACTACATCGTCGACATGGGGCCGAAGGCCGGCTCAGGCGGCGGCCGCATCATGTACAGCGGTAGCTACGAGGGCTTGCTGGTTTCCGATACCTTGACGGCCCGGCACCTGGGCAAGAAGACCCAGCTCAACCTGTCGCCGAGACCACCCGCGGGGTTCATTGAAAGCAGCGCGAGCAGCCTGCACAACCTGAAAAATGTCCGCCTGCGGGTACCCGTGGGAGTCCTGACCGTCGTCTCCGGCGTGGCTGGATCTGGCAAGAGCACGCTGGTCCACCAAGTCTTCGCCCGCGAGCATCTCGAAGCGGTGCTGATCGACCAGAGCCCGGTCCAGGCCAACAGCCGCTCAAATCCGGCAACCTTCACCGACATCATGTCGTCGATCAGGAACGCTTTCGCCCAGGCCAACGGAGTGCCAGCCGGGCTGTTCAGCAATAATTCCGACGGAGCCTGCCCGGCCTGCAAGGGGGCTGGAGTCATGGAGCTCAACCTGTCTTTCATGGACAAGATGGTGGTGGAGTGCAGCACCTGCAACGGCTCCCGCTTCCGGGAAGACGTCCTCTCATACCGTTTCAAGGGAAAGTCGATAGTCGAGGTGATGGCCATGACGGTGGCCGAGGCCGTGCAATTCTTCGAGGCCAAGGACGTGAAGACAAAACTCGAAGGACTGCACAGCATCGGGCTGGACTACCTCAGACTTGGCCAGCCACTGGACACCCTTTCAGGCGGAGAATGCCAGAGACTGCGGCTCGCCAGGGAACTGCGCCGGAAAGGCAGCATCTTCATCCTGGACGAACCGACCACCGGCCTCCACATGTCCGACATCGAGAACCTGTTGCGCATCATAGCCGGACTGGTTGCCGGCGGGAACACGGTCGTGGTGATAGAGCACAACCTGGACGTCATCCGGAGGGCAGACTGGATAATCGACATGGGACCCGACGGAGGTTCGGCAGGTGGCCGGATCCTCTACGAAGGACCGCTGCAGGGCCTCCTGTCATGCGGGCAATCCATCACGGCCAGGTACCTGCTCTGAATACAAAGGAAACGTATATGTCCAAAAACACACTGGCCAGAGTCGACCGATCGGCCTACGCGTCGATGTTCCTGTATGCCTCGGCCGCCAATGCCCTGCCCATCTGCCTGGTCATGCTATCGAGGGAACTCGGGTTCAATCTTACCCAGGCGGGCCTCCTCGGGTTCATCACCTCGCTTGAGCAGTTTTTCGTCCTGATACTCAGCAGTTTTCTGGCCGCGCGTTTCGGCAAGATCAGGATTCTCAAAACGGCTCTCCTTATCGTAGCGCTCGGGCTATTCGCTTTTTCATTTACCCGCAATTACCTGAGCACGGTCTCCCTGATGCTGCTCATCGGAATCGGGTACGCCTTCCTGGAAGCCTTGCTGACTCCGCTTGTCCAGGACCTGCATCCCGGGGACGCCGGTTCCAGGATGAACCTGATGCACGCATTCTGGCCTACCGGCGTCTTCGTCAGCGTACTTCTCGTGGGTGAACTGCTTTCACGGGGAGTCTCGTGGCGGGCGGTCTTTGCCGGGCTTTCGGTCGTCGCGCTGGCGGTATTCTTCACCTATCCATCGTCGCGCAGCGTAGCCCTGCCACGGTCCCGGACCGATTTCAGCCACATGGGAGAGATACTGTCATGCAAGCGTTTCTGGTTTCTCGGGGCGGCGCTCTTCTTCGCGGGTGGCTCGGAGGTCGCGTTCGCCTTCTGGTCGGCCAGCTACATACAGCTGCACTTCCACACCCTGCCGCGGGCAGGCGCGCTCGGAGCGGCAATCTTCGCCCTCGGCATGGTGACCGGCCGCATGGCAAGCGCCGGCCTCCTCAAGCGCATCGGCTTGAAGCGGCTTGTACTCGGTACAGCCATCCTTGCCCTTGCAGGAAGTCTGACCTTCTTCTGGATAGAAAACCTGGCAACCCTCTACGCGTTCATGTTCTTCATGGGCCTGACTATCGCCTGCTACTGGCCCAGCATCCAGTCGTACGCGGCCCAGGTGCTGCCGGTGGACGCCACGGTGCTGATGATCTTCCTCTCGTGCTTCGGCATTCCGGGCGCCAGCCTCTCGCCGCTCCTGATGGGAATTATAGGCGACCGTTACGGCCTCCGCATTTCATTTATCGTAGCACCAATCTTCCTGCTGTTTCTTGTGCTTTGCATGAGTTTAGAGGGCAGGTTCAATGGCACGAACCGTCGAGGAATTGTCGCGCGATGATGTTCAAGACTGGTTGCGCTTCAGTTCCCCGCTATGCCAATACGCAACAAGCCGTCAATCTCGCTAAAATGCGCGTCAAGGCTCAACAAGCGGCAACCGTGCTCCATGCAACTTGCCGCGATCCAGGCATCGTTGGAAGGAATAGGCTTACCCTTCTTCCTGAGCATGCGCTTTATTTCTGCAAACCATTCGGCGGTCGCGTCAGTAATTGGCACACAAACGGTGCGCGGCTTTTCCCGGAACCTTTCGAGGATTTTCCTGTTCTCAGCGGCATGCGAACCGAGCTGGAATCCTTCGAGAAGTTCTCCTACGACGATGGGCGACAGCAGTATTGACTCGTTCTTCGCCAGCTCGTCGGCAACGCGGTCATCACCGGCAATGAGGGCGGAAAAGGCGTTGGTATCGATGAGCACGCGGCTCATGGCTGCCAGTTCGCTGCGTCCACGCGCGAATTATCTGTCTGGGAGGTAGTAAAAGCCGCAAGATCATCGGTGCTCCAAAGCCCGCAGAACTCGCGGTAGTCATCTGCAAACTTGCACTCAACGGACATCCCCAAGGAACGGGCCAAGAGATCCTTTACCATTTGATTCTTGCTCTTCTTGCTTCGCCTGGCTTCTTCTGAAAGGCGCAAGTCAAGGTTATGATCCAGGGCATGAATGGTGATCGAACCCATGGTGCACCTCCATGGTGCAAATATAGCATAATAGTGGTTCAGATTCAATTCAAAACAGTCAAGACTCCATAGGTCTCTTTCTTGAAACTCCACTATTTTCGTGTTACACTAAACATGTGGAGGTAGTCAATGCGAAATGTTACGGTATCACTTGCTGACGAACTAGTCCGCTGGGCACGGGTCTGGGCAGCCGAGCACGAAACAAGCATTTCCGCCATGCTGAGTCAAATCCTCAAAGAAAAGATGGAGAAAGAAACCCGGTATCTATCGTCCATGAACGACTTTCTTTCCATGGAGGCACGGGAACTGAGCGACGGGTCGGCATACCCATCCCGGGAAAGCCTCTATGAGCGATAAGGTTTTTGTGGATACCAATATCCTGGTTTACTCCCGCGACGCTGCCTTTCCCGTAAAACAGCGAATCTGCCATGAACTACTCGCCGGGTTATGGAAAAATCGTACTGGCCGATTGAGCGTACAGGTCTGCAACGAGTTCTTCGTTACCGTTACCAGAAAACTGAAACCGGGCCTGGACGAGTGCACTGCCTGGGACGAGATAGAAACGTATTTTGCCTGGAATCCAGAACCCATTGATTACAAAAGCTTGCGTAAAGCCCGTGAAGCACAAGTCCGCTACCATATGTCCTGGTGGGACTCCCTCATCGTCGCGTCTGCCTTTTTTTCCGAATGCACAACCATAGTTTCAGAAGACTTGAGTTCCGGCCAGGAATATTTTGGCATCCGGGTAGTCAATCCTTTTCTGTGAGCGCTGGACAAACAGGCATCGATGATTACATCGCCGGTGTGAATTACTGACGGATGGCTCGAAGAAACTGGGCCGTACTCTTTCGAATACGACCCTGGCTCTTCGAATCGATATATGATTTTTAGCTGTTCTATGCCTTCAGCGCTTCCTTGATTGCAATGATCCAGCCCTGGTTATTCCTGGATGTGAACTTCATTTTATTGCCGTTCTTCTGATAGATTGTCGTACACTTCATGAAGAACCCGAAGATTCCCAATTGCGCAATCGTGAATCCGGCTGATTCGATGGTTGCGTTGGCAATGTCTGCCAGTTTTACTTCACGAGTAATTTTTTCCATAAGGGATTCATGAAAAACTCGCTTGGTGGTCAGGAACACCCGGCCGGCCTGTGCTCCCAGGAAGGGGAATATGATCCTGCCCGCATCGGAACTGATCAGTGTCTCGCCGTCTTCCATCGCCGTCTTGGGTTGCTTCATCTTTTCATTGCTCATGGTTTGCTCCTTGGATTTCATGGTCTCAGGCTAAGAATTTTTGCAATGGTACTATCACTGAGCTTGACTTCGCTCTTCTGCACGACAGGGGGGACGATTCGCCATTTATATACCCACGAGTTCTCTACTATGGAACTTTCTATTTCCACTATAGAGTACGGTCCAGTTGCTTTTACCGGCACCGGATTATCAAATGCATCGGTCACCGTTTCGCTGTAGCCATCACCGTTGCGGGTCGACACAATGCTTTGTTAGTTCGTCGAAGCCTGCATCCACCCCGTTCCGGCATAGGCCGGGAGACGGTCAGGCTTGTTCTTCAACGGGGTGGC
>PGXR01000182.1 GCA_002839245.1 Spirochaetae bacterium HGW-Spirochaetae-7
CTCCCTCGATTACCTGGGCGATATCGGGAACTATGCGGATCCTCGAGAATCCGGCTTGCTTGAGAAGGAAGTAGAGTTCCCTCAGGAGGTCGCGGGAGGCACTGGGGATGGCGATGATCGCTTCGTCCGCCGGCGTCCGCGCCAACAGCATGGCGACGTCCCTGATGGGGCCGAGCACCGGAACGCCTTCTATCCGGCGGCCTATCTTTACGGGGTCGTCGTCCAGGAACGCGACTATAGAACCGAGCGCTGACTTTTCCCTGATGTCCCTCGCTATGGCTCGCCCGGCAAAGCCGGCTCCGAGGATGTATATCCTGGAATTCTCAGGTGTCTTTCCCATCGTCGTCACCGGGTCCTTTCGCCGCCTTCTCGAGTATCTCGAAGCCCATGTCGACGAGGAACGAATTCTCGCACATGTCCAGCCTTATCTTGGCCCGGCTCTTGCGCTTGTCCACCCTGACGATCAGTCCTTCGAGTCCCTTGAGCGGACCTTCGATCACGACGATGCGGTCGTCATCGTCGAATCGCACTTTCGATATATCGGCAACTTTCCCGAACGACATGAAGTGGGCGAGGAGCCGGCGATCCTTCTCCTTGACCGGGCGCGGTTCCTTGGTAGAGGGCAGGGCGCGGACGAAATTCGGCGTCGTCCTGACGATCCATCGCTGGATGACCCCGAGTTCTGTCGAATCGGTGGCCAGGAAGACGTAGCCGGGAAACAGCGGCCGCTCTTCTCGTCGCGACTTGCCTGCCTTCCTGACCATGACGGCCTTTTTTGGAATAAAAACGGTGGCGCACATACGGGGGTCATCGGAGATGCGTTCGGAGAAATCCACTTCCTTGCCCGTCCAGACCTGGACGGCGTAGTACTCCATGCCTCGTATGCCTCCGCTGCCGCTGTCGGACGCGGTTTTGGCCGCCCGGGACAAAAACGTAGCATGAAGCCGAACCGGACGGCAAGGCGCTTTGTACCTTAACTGAAAATGGAATACTACCGATAAACGGGTATAAGGATACGAATGATGAAAACCTTCGCGCTGGCTGTACTGGTCTCGATCGCTTCGGCCCTCAGTCCCGTCGTCGCGCAGACGATAGGGATTGCCATGATCGAATCCGGCGGCAGCTTGGGACCGGTGGCCACCCGCTCTTCGGAAATGGTCATAAACGGTGCGCTCGATACGCTGTTCGAAGCCGGACTGATCGGCACCAACGAAAGGCCTTTGGCGGGAGACGAATCGGCATTCCTGTCGTTCGTGCCCGGAACCGTTTCGATAGAGGGTTTTGTCGACTATGTCATAGTCGTATTCGCGGAGTATCGGGGGACAGTCCCCGTGCCCGATTGCAGGTACAGACTCGTACGCGTCGGCGACGGAAGAGTATTGGCACAGGGTGCGGTGCCTGCGGCGAAACCGGCCTCTCCGCGCGAGGTCGATATGGAAAAAGCCTGTTCAGCCGTGGGATCGGCCATCGCTGCCGAATGCGGCATTGTCTTGCGGGGTACAGCAGCGTCGTGGAGGAAGCATGGATATGAAGAAGCGTAGAATCGCCTTCGCGGTCGTCCTGGCGGCCATGGCCGCTCTTGCATCTGCATCCTCCTGGGAAGGCAGCGCGATGACGGGTTCCTACGGGGACTTCCCGGCATCCGGCTATTACGCCGCGTGCAATTCGTTCGCGCGCAACACCTCCGTGGAGGTGGTCAACCTGGAGAACGGCAGGTCGATCACGGTCATAGTAACGAGAGGGTTGGAGAATTCCGGCGTCTTCATGATGTTTTCCGTGGAAGCTGCCAGTGCGTTGGGCCTGCAGCCAGGCCGGGTTGCCAGGATACGGGCGTCCGAACCGCGTAGCGCCGTTGAGCTTGCTCCCGCCAGCGGGTCGACCGCTTCTTTCGATCCTGACTTGAACCCCAGGCTGTTGGCTACCGAAGAATTGAAAAAGCTTGGCTACACGCTGACCGAAACCGGTTCGAAGCCAATAGAAGCGCCAGGTTCTCCCGCCGTTGCGGCGGTCGCGCCCAAGGCAGCCCCTGAACCAGTCCCCGCGCCGGCTCCAGTAGCGCCGACAGTCGCGCCGGCTCCGGCGGCGGTCGCCAAGCCGACCGCGATCGGAGTGGAAGTGCCGCCAGGTGTAATGGCTCGCGCCGCTACCGTTCCCGTAGCCGAGCCCACACCCGTAGACGGCCGTCGTCCCGAGCCGATAGCCAGCATGAAACCGCGGCCGGTCAGGACGGTCGTGCTGCCTCAACTCCCTGAACCGTCAACTCCGACGGCCAAGACGCCCGCGCCTATCATGAACGAACATGTACCCGAAGCTTTCGCGTCGTTGCTGCCCGTACCCGACGAGACACCGATCAGGGTGGAACCCCAGGCGACGCCCAAGCGTTATGAGGCGCCTGCGCTCAGGCCCGAGGCGTTCACCGCTGGCCTGAAGGCCGCCCCGACCGGAGCCGTGATACCGCTCGCCATGGCGGAACCGCTGCCGGTAAGCCATGCGCGCGCCTTGGCGTACGTCATGACCGCTCCCGGCCGACTCGACCCCGCAAGCAAGGTTGTACTGTCAGACCCCTCGTTGCCCTCGTCACAGCAGGCCGTGGCCCTGGCGCGGATGGTGCCACCGATGGAAAATTCCGGCACTGTTGCAGAGCTGGCCTGGCCTGAAATCGAAGCGGATGGAATTCCCGAGGTGGCGATGGCCTTGCTGGTCGCTCCCTTGCCGACGATACCGGCCACGAGCCTGGCAGAAGGCGAGATCGTGCTGCCATCAAGCGAAGGTCCGGCTGCCCTGGCTCTCGAGACGCCCGTATTCGGCGCGGCGGAAACTGTGGTCGCCCTCGAAGAAGCCCAGGTCGAACCGGACGAGACGCCGGTCGCCCTGGCCGAGGGCGGTCTGCCTATCCCGGCGTCGGCGGCTCCCACCGGGCTCCAGGAAGCCGCGGAGCAGAAACCTGAGACGGCACCGTATGTCGAATCCCCACGCGAGTACATCGTCGCAATCGAGCCGACCTCTCCCAAGCCTCCTGCGGCGACGACGCCTGCGGCGACGACGCCTGCGCCGGTCACCGGCAAGCCTGCCGTCACTGCCGCACCGGTAGCGCCCGTGACTGCCGCCCCCGCGGCTCCGACCGGGACTCTGCAGAAGGGTCTCTACTATATACAGATAGGAGCTTACCGAAACGAATCAGCGGCCAAGGACGCCTCGGTCAGGATCGGTTCCAGCTTCGCCGTCCTCATCGAACGGATCGGCGATAAAGGGAAGGAAACCTGGCGGGTCTACGTCGGCCCGTTGAGCAGGGACGAGAGCGGCGTAGCCCTGGTCAGGGTGCGCTCGATGGGCTACAAGGACGCATTTGTCAAGAGCGGCGGCTGAGGACCGTTCATGAACCGGCTGCTTGCCCTGGCGGCGATCGTCGCAGCTCGGGAACCGCGACCATGAAGACCTGGATCCCGGCGCCGGCGGCCGTCAGCAACGCAAGGCCCATGAACACGACGGGCATCGAGAACTCCTGATACAGGACGCCGCCCGCTATCGAGCCTATGACCTGCCCAAGGGTAACGAGCGCTTCGTGTACCGTCGCGCGCTTGTCGCGGTCTGAAGCGCCGCTCGTCGCGTAGAACAGCGAATTGTTGTACATGACCGACTGCAAGAGGCCGACGAGGCCGAAGCAGAGCGCGAATCCCAGCGGGCTTCGCTGAAACACCAGGAACGTCAGCGTGGCCGCGGTGCCAGCCGAAAGGATCGGCAGTGCCGCACGCTTGAACTGCCAGAAAGTCAGCCGCCCAAGCGCGAAGAATCCGAATGCTGTCGCCAATGCGCGCACCGTCAGCACGAGGCCTATCGACGATTCACTTATAGACAGCTCGTCCCGCGCGAAGACCGGGAAGACGTTGAACATGACACCCATGACGGCGTATATGAGGAAAGCTCCGAGCCAGGCGGGATAGCGAAGCGAGGTGGACCTGTCGATACCAGCCGCCGCGGCATTTGCTGCGGGTTTCCCGGGAAAGCCTTCGTCCTCGACGAACAAGCGGGAGGCCAGGACGTAGGCTGCGTCGATGGCAAACAGGACAGCCGCGAAGATAACCGGAAGGAACTTGCCTCGTTCCGACAGCAGGCCGGCGATATACGAACTGAAGATGCCTCCGAGGCTCCACGAGAAACTGAAGAGGCTCGTGGCGCGGTTGAGTTCGGCCCCCTCGTAGCCTTTTGAGAGCCAACCCATCACCGGCGGCCAGAAGAAGGCCGTGATGAATCCGTACAAGGCGCACGCGACGAAAGCCTGCATGAGTCCTGGCCAGAGAATGAACGACATCAGTATCGTCGAACTGCCGCCGAGCATGATGGCCATGGAGGATCGGGGCCTGAAACGCCTGACCAATCGGCGCAGAAGGATGCATCCGAGGAAATAGGAAGTCGACCAGACGGCGCCGAATGCTCCAACCAGAGCGGGGCTCGCTCCATACAGGTCCTTGACTACGAAGAGGATTCCCAGTGCCATCGTTCCGATGGCCAGGCTGTTGATGAAGGCGGCCGGAATGATGACCGCCATCTTGCCTGGGCGAGTGCCTTTTTTCGGAGTGCCGTTTTTCATGGATGCAACTCTCTGTTCTTGCCACGCATGGCGGCCGTCGGCCCCAACGTAGCCCGCCTCCAGCCCATGGGTCAAGACATGGCTATGTCGTGCTGTCGTTGACCGCGCAGAAATTCCCGGTCTACAATGCCCTTGTACATTCGATCGAGGCGGTATGGCGATGGAAACACCCGAAGGCGCGCAGTCCAGGATTGCGGAACTCGAGAAATCGATAATCCGGCACCAGGATCTTTACTACAACGGGAAACCGGAGATTTCGGACGCGGAATTCGATTCCCTGTGGGATGAACTGTCCGTCCTGGCACCTTCCAGTCCCGTCCTGGCCAAGGTAGGCGAGGACGCGGCGGATGGCTTCCCGAAAGCCAGGCACGTGCTTCCTATGGGCAGCCAGGCCAAGGCTGCCGATTCGGATGAATTCATCGCCTGGTGCGCCAAGGTACGCCTCGCTGAATATATCGTAGAGCACAAGCTCGACGGCGCGAGCCTGGAACTCCAGTACGAGGCCGGCCTTCTTTGCAGGGCGGTCACGAGGGGTGACGGGATAGTGGGCGATGACATTACGCAGAACGCCCGCAGGATGTCCGGCGTGCCGGCCTCGCTGCCGGAGGCGTGGAGCGGCGCAGTCAGGGGCGAAGTGGTCATGTCCAGGGCGACGCATCGCCAGTGGTTCCAGGACAAGGCAAATTGCAGGAACGCCGCGAACGGCCTGATGAAACGGAAAGATGGCTCGGGCGCCGAGCGGCTCGAGGTGATATGCTACGACGTCGCCCCGAGCGGGATGTACGACGAGGTGCCCGGAGGGCTTTTCGTGTCCTCGCCGGAGCCTCCGTTCGACGACGAGCTTTCAAAGCTGGCGTGGTTGCGCCGCGCTGGCTTCATCGTCCTCGAGGCGCTGTCTTTCGTCGAGCCGTTCGAGGTGGTCGACTACCGCGCCCGCGTGATGGACAGCCGGGAATCCCTGCCGTACGACATAGACGGACTAGTCGTCAAGGCGCGCATGGTGGACATCGACGACATGAAGAGGGCCAGGCCCGAGCGGCAGGTTGCCTTCAAGTTTCCGCTCGAAGAAGCGACGACGACCCTGCTCGACGTGGAGTGGAGCGAATCTGGCGCCACGTACACGCCGGTCGGTATCGTCGAACCCGTCAGGCTCGCGGGCACCACGGTCAGGCGCGCCAGCCTTGCGAACACCAATACGCTGCGCGGCATGGGCTTGCGGATAGGTTCACGTGTCGTCATCGTCAAGCG
>PGXR01000183.1 GCA_002839245.1 Spirochaetae bacterium HGW-Spirochaetae-7
CGCGACAGTCATGGCGATCAGCCCCGTTCTTGCCCGACCCGCCCCCGCGACTACGCAGGCAAGGGGCGTGGTGGCAGCTTCCAGCTCGCGCCCGGCCCCGTGTGCCGCCCACAAGGAGGGCATCCGGCCGATGTCGGCCCAATCGACTATGACGTTGGCGCCTCCCAGGTCGAAGGCGGGATCGAGGGCTATGAAGCTCATGAAGCAGGCGGGGAAAGCCCTTCTCCGCCTGATAGCGGCGCGCAGTGCGTCGAAGCGTCCATCTTCGCGGAAGAGCGTAAACGCGGCCCAGGGCATGGGTGCGGCAACGATAAGTTTTTTAGCGCCGAAGCTCCTGCCATCGGCGCAATCCACTTCATAACCTGCGGCTGCCTGCCTGATCGCCTTGGCTTCGGCGGAAAGATGCACCTTACCTCCGCGCGCGCGGACGGAAGCGGCGATCGCTTCCGGTAGCGCCCCGATGCCGCCTGCCGGATACATGATCTTGCCGCTTGCGAAGCTTTCCCACCGGTGCGCTATGGCCAGATAGACCATGTCCTCGAATGTCTTGGATGCAACTACGCGCGCGAGCTCACCGTCGTCTACGAGTTCCGGAATGACCTTCGAGCAGTTTCTAAACCCATGGCGGAGCAGGTTCGGTCTCTTGGCCAACGAGCTCATCCCGAAAGCCATTTTCTCCAGGAAGCCCATCTCGTAGGGAGGTTTGGGCGCAGGACCGCTCGTCAGCTCGGCGAGAATTCTGGCATTCAAGTCAAAGAAGCGGTCGATCCTCCGTGCGCAAGCGGGGAAGGCCGCTCGAAGGTCTTCCCGGGCTGAATCCCCGCGTATCTTGTAGCTTCCTTGATTTGTATTGATGGCCATGACTTCGTGGTGCTCCTCCAGAGGCAGCTCAACTCCCCACCAACGCAGGAATGGCGGCAGGAAGGAATCGGGCGCGAGCTCCCGCACGCCTTCTATCCCGATATCGAAGCTGACCCCCCGGTGCTCGAACGATGAGGCGAAGCCCCCGACCTTGTCGTGCTTTTCGAGAATGGCCACCGAGCGCCCCGCCAAAGCGAGGAAGGCCGCGGATGACAGGCCGGCCATTCCGCCTCCTATGACGAGCGCATCGAAGCTTTCCATATGCTATTCTCCGATGGATGCGGCCAGTATCGTCGCCGAACGGCCGGCGAATTCACCGTCGGATATTCCGCATATCTTCATTATGGAAGTCCCCAGGAGTATGGCCAGGATTGCCTCGGCCCTGGAGTCGGCGTCACTCTGGATGGAGCCGCTTCCAGCGGCGGCGATGCCGGCCTTGAAGCCAAGCACCGTATTCCTGGCCCTTGTCGCCAATTCAGCAGGGACACCCGTCTTGGTCAAGGCTTCCGTTATCAGGGCAAAATACCTGGGCGAGGGATCGGAGACCGCGTAACCGACGAAGGCGCCCAGGGCGTGAGGCGATGAATCCCGCTGAAGCATCCGGACAAGCGACCCAGCCGCGACGAGAGCCATGTCCACGAGCGCCGTGAATACTTCTTCCTTTGACGGAAAATAATGATAGACCAGGCCGTAGCTCAATCCGCATCGGTCGGCGATCTCCTGCATCCTGGTTCCCTCGAAGCCCCTGTCTACAAAAGCGCCAAGCGCCGCATCCAGGATGGATTTTCGTCTATCTGCGTGGATTGCCTCGTTGGCTTCCGCAGTTCTTGGTGACATGCACGCTCCTTATGATTGATATGTTTGTCAATATAAAATAGTTTCAGATACTATGCAAGCCCTGGTTTTCAAAAAAAGCATTGATTCAGGCAGGGGGAAAAATACCGAAGGCCCCTTTCGGAGCCTTCGGCGGATCGGCAGTCTTAAGGTGCGGGATCGTGGGGGAGCCCCCGTTCAGCTACTTCTCCGGATATCGGATCGACAGGTGCAGTTCATCCAACTGTTTTTGGTCGACCTCGTTCGGACAATCGTCCATTGGACTGACGGCGAAAGAATTCTTGGGGAACGCGATCACTTCCTTGATGCTCGTTTCACCGGCCATCAGCATGACGAGGCGATCCAGGCCGGGCGCTATGCCGCCGTGGGGAGGGGCGCCGTACTTGAATGCCTCGGTCAGGAAGCCGAACTTCTTGTCGCCCTCGGCCTCGTCGAAGCCGACGATCTTGAAGATACGCTTCTGGAGCACCGGGTCGTGTATGCGTATCGAGCCGGAGGCCAGTTCGAAGCCGTTGAGCACGAGGTCGTAGAGGTCGCCCTTTACCGAACCCGGGTCGCTTTCGAGGGTATCGTGGTATTTTTCCTGCGGCCAGGTGAACATGTGGTGGGCGGTGTCCCACTTGGCCTCGGCCTCGTTGTACTCGAACATCGGGAAGTCGATGATCCAGGCGAACTCGAAGCGCTTCGGGTCGCAGAAGCCCAGGTCGCGGCCGAGCTTCGTGCGTACGGCGCCAAGGGCGATGTTGGCGGTCCTGCGCTTTGAGTCGGCTACGAGAAGAATGAGGTCGCCGACCTTGGCGCCGAGGCCGGAGATGATCTCGGCCGCGTTGCCGGCGAAGAATTTGGATGCGCCGCCCTCGAGCGCCGGCGCGCCGGGTTCCCCGGCGGTCGCGCCTGTCCCGGTTTTGTCGCCGCTTGCGGCGACGACCTTCATCCAGGCCATGCCCTTGGCACGATAGATCTTGGCGGCGGCTTCCAGTTCGTCCAGCTGTTTGCGCGAATAGTCGGCCTTGCCGGGGACGACGAGGGCCTTCACGCCTCCGCCCTGGACGGTGATGCCCCTGGCCGCGCTGGCCGCCTGCTCCGAGGCGCCGGTGGCCAACGCGTCCTTGAATGCCTGGAAGGTCGAGCCGGCGACGTACGGGGCGAAGTCCTGCATCTCCATGGCGAAGCGGAGGTCGGGCTTGTCCGTGCCGTATAGTTCGAGCGCGTCGTCGTAGGCGATGCGGCGGAAAGTCGCGGGCAGGGCGACGTCCATGGTCTTCGTGAAAACGTGGCCCATCAGGCCCTCGATCATCGTGAGGATGTCCTCGCGCGAAACGAAGGACATCTCGATGTCTATCTGGGTGAATTCAGGCTGCCGGTCGCCGCGGGCGTCCTCGTCGCGGTAGCAGCGGGCTATCTGGAAGTACTTGTCGAAGCCCGACACCATGAGTATCTGCTTGTATAGCTGGGGACTCTGCGGCAGGGCGTAGAACTTTCCCGGGTAGAGGCGGCTCGGAACCAGGTAGTCGCGTGCGCCCTCGGGCGTGCTCTTGATGAAGGTCGGGGTCTCTATCTCGTAGAAACCTTCCCCTATCATGTACTCGCGTACGGCGAATGCGACATTGCTGCGCAGCTTGATGCGCCTCTGCATGCCGCCGGAGCGCAGGTCGAGATAGCGGTACTTGAGACGGAGTTCTTCCTTGGCGTCGGTCTCGTCTTCGATCTGGAAGGGCAGGCCTTCGCACTTCGAGAGCACGACGATATCGGCCGCGACGACCTCGATTTCGCCGGTGGCCATGTCGGGATTGACCATGCTGTCCGGCCTGGCGCGCACCGTGCCCTCGATGGCCACGCAGAACTCGCTCTTCAGCTCGCCGGCGACCGCCTTGAGGGCCTCGGAAGCGTCGGAGTCGACAACTACCTGCGTGGTGCCGTAGCGGTCGCGCAGGTTTACGAAGGATATGCCGCCATGGTCGCGCTTTCGGTTGACCCAGCCGTTCAAGGTTACTTTTTTCCCGGCGTCGGCCTTGCCCAGGGCCCCGCATGTCGTCGTGCGCTTCATTGTTTCCATGGTAGCGCGACTATACCGCGCCGTGGGCAAATCGTCCATACAGGAACGACACCCCGCGCCGTAATGCACAAAGAGGCTTGTCAGAAAAGCCAGGCCAGAATTTGCATGGGGGCCCGCCTCGACAAAACAAGGCATGCTGCGCACGCCCTGTTTTGTAGGTCGCCCCATGCACCTTTCAGGGCTTGGCCTTTCAGAGGGTCTTCCGCCTCGGCGCAGGGTGTCGCTTGGCAGGGGGGCTCAGTTGGCGGGGCTGAGGGTCTCCACGCGCCAGTACCAGTCTCCGTCGTCGATGTCCACATGGACGATGCTGCTGCCGGTGCCATCGGTGCCTTCCATGCTGGTGATGGTCGCGACCTGGCCGACGTATTCGAGCATTTCGTCGGCCCAGTTGTTGTCCCCGGCGATGTAGCGATGCGCGCCGATGACGACGCTGTCGCCTGTCTGGTAGCCGTAGCTGCCCGGTTCGCCCCGGCCCTTGAGCGCGAGGTTGCGGACGCGCCAGACGAAGTCGTTGCCTTTGACCCGTACGACGAGGAAGCCCTGCGAATCCGCTCCCGGAAGCGAGGTCACGACGGCCTCCTTTCCTACGAACGAGTCCATCTCGTCGGCCCAGTTGGATCCGCCGTTGAGCTCCTCGTGGCGGCCCAGGATGACGGTGCTGCCTTCCTTGATGAAGCCGTAGCTTTCGATGCCTTCGGTAAAAGCCTCGTCTATCGAACTTCCGTCCTCGGAGCCGTCTTCATAGTCACCCGAGTAGTCGCCCCTGTCGCCATAGCCGACATAACTGGCCTCGGGCGGGGTGTACCAGGGGAAGTCGTCATCGGGCGTGCCGGCGTAATAGCCGTCGGGCTCGGGATACTTGCCGGGCAGGGTCTGCGCCAGCGTCGTGAACGAGCCTGTCGCCTGGTCCCCGGCCAGTTCGAACACGGTAAAATCGACGAAGTAGACGAATGGCTTGAGGGCAGCCGGAAATCCCGTGGGCAGGTACTCGTCGGCTGGCGTGGCTTCGAGGTTGCGCTCCCAGACGATGGCCGCGGGCAATTCTCCGTCGTGGTACGTGACGTACCAGCCAATGTCGCCCTTGGCTACCTTCTCGTAGCTGCGTGCGGCGACGACCTTCTCTCCGGGCCGTGCCGCCATGATGACGTACGCGGCATACTGGTCCTGGGTGCGGAAAGCCGGTCGCTTGAAGGAGGTCGACGTGAATGCCATCCTCGAGCCGGGAATCCAGCCGGTGGCGGCCTCGGAAGTCTTGACCTGGTACCAGAGAGTCGGTACTCCATCGAGGGTCAGCTTCTTGTCCTGGGCACCGAGGACGAGCAGCGGTTCGCCCTCGGACAGGCGGGGCGCAGGTTTGGAGTCATTGATGGCGGCGCTGGCGTATAGGGTGCTGTCGGTCGACAGGACGGCTACGACCGGCTTGGCCTGCGCCCAGGCGCTCACGCCCGAAATGGCCAGGACGAAGGCCGCGGCCATGATTCTGTTGGTTCGCATGAACTTCCTTCCTTGCTGCCGGGAACCTGCCTTGGAAGGCAGTCCGCTAAGCCCGGGCGATATGGCGAATAAGTGGCGGAGACTTCGCGATACGAAGGGGGAAATCCTGTGCGACCAGTTGCTCCGCCTCGCCATCCATCTGTACCAATATACGGTCCGCGTAGCGGATTTCAATGATTTCAGCTGAAAAGAGGGTGGCTTCATCGAAATCGCGGATGCGGCCTGACGACATCGGGCCCTTGAGGGCAAGCTTTCTCAGGAGCGGCATCTGGCGTATGGCGCAAACATTGTCGTGATCCGGGAGTATCGGCTTGTTTGACCCATAAGTCCTGTTGCCGCTTATTCCCATGGCGACGAGGAGAAACAGCCCGTCGAGCCGCGACAGCTCTTTGCCCGAGGCGTCCATGGCGACGATCGTCATCGGCCTTGGCGGGTAGACTTTGTCGTACAGTACCGATGCCAGATCAAGCCAGAGCTGGTACGAGTCGCCGGGCAGCGAAGCCTTGAGCTTGTTGGTCATATGGGTTACGTAGGCGTCGAGCCCGATGCTCGCGAT
>PGXR01000184.1 GCA_002839245.1 Spirochaetae bacterium HGW-Spirochaetae-7
CAGTGGATACCGCCAGGGATGCCATCGTCGCGATGGATGGCATCGAGGTGACCCGGGAATCGAACACGATCGGAGATCTGGTGCCCGGCCTGACCGTGAACCTGTGGCAAGTGTCGGACAAGCCGGTCAAGCTGAAGATCGAGCCCAACCGCGAGGCCACGAAGGAAGCGCTTATAGAGCTGGTGGGCAACTACAACAGGCTGATGGCCGAACTCAACATCCTTGCCAGGCCGGACGAGAAGATTCTCGACGAGATATCGTACTTCACGGAAGACGAAAAGAAGAAATACTCCGAGCGGCTCGGCCTGCTCCAGGGCGACGCGACGATGTCGCAGTTGCGTACCAGTCTGCAGCAGACGATGATGAACGCCTACCCCACGCGGGGCGGCAACGACATGCTTGCAGTATTCGGCATATCCACCGACTCGCGCCGCGGCGGCGGCTACGACGCCTCGAGGCTTCGCGGCTACATCGAAATAGACGAGGCGACGCTCGACAAGACGCTTGTGGAAAAATTCACGCGGGTCAAGGACCTGTTCGGCTACGATACCGACGGAGACCTGCTGGTCGACTCCGGCGTGGCATTCAAGCTGGACGCGATTACCAAGGCTTATGTCGAGACCGGCGGCATCGTATCCATCCACACGAGGACACTCGACGACCAGATCAAGAGGCAGCAAAAGGAAATCGAGACGCTGGGCACCCAGCTCGCGAGCAAGGAAAACGAGCTCAAGAGAAAATACGGCATGATGGAAGGTGCGCTCGGGCAGATGGAAAGCTCGGCCAGCGCCTGGGACAGTTTCAGCAAGCAAGGCAACTGAACGGACAAGCGACATGGCGCGAGGAGCTGATGATGATTTTCACTATGAATGGAAAAAGATTCGAAACACCCACGAACGGCCGGACGATCGGCGACATCCTCGCGGAACTTGACGAGCGGGCGGAAGCGTCGGGAGAGATCATCGTCGAAGTCAGGCTGGACGGAAGGTCCCTGAAACCTGACGAGCTCGCGGACGCATCGAACAGCGCCGCGTCAATCGAGGGCCTGGTAGAGCTGCTTGCCGAGCCGGCCGCCGACTTGAAGGCCCGCGCCCTCGAAACCCTGCTCGAGTTGGTCGAAGCCACCACCCTGGCGCTGGAGTCGGGCGAGCCAGCTTCCGCCGCCGCGTCCCGAGACAGCTGGACCGACTACGAGCGCTCCTTCGCGGGCCTGTTCTCCGCCGAGGAAGGCTCGTTTTTCGATGCGTTCGCAGACAGGCTGAAAACCGGAAATACCGGCCCCAGGGGAGAGATGCGCCAACTGGCCGCCAAGCTCGCCGCGTTCTTCGGGGAGCGGCTGGCAGAGCTGCGCGACCCTGCCGGTGCCATGCTGGCGGCTGCGTGCCTATTCGACGCGATAGAGGCTGACCTCTCCGAGGTTCCCGTCAGGCTGCAGACGGGCAAGGACGCCCAGGCGATGCACACGGTCGTACTTGCCATAGAGCTGATCAACAAGATGGTTCGTATCATGCCCGAGTACATGCGTGCGCTGCCGGGTCCGCTGATTGAGGTTGGCGGAGCCGCGATGCCCGAATATTACGGCGCGCTCACGGACGTGCTCAAGGAGCTTGCCGAGGCGTTCGAGAACAAGGACGGCGTGCTTATCGGCGACCTTGCCGAGTACGAGATCAGGCCGAGACTCGCCTCGTTCTTCAAGGTCGTCAGGACCGCGGCGGTGGTCGCATGAATCCTATCGGCACCTTCGATTCCCGGGTCCTCCTGGCTCAGCTGAACTTCTGGAAGAAGGACGATCCCAAAGAGGATATGCTGTTCTTTGTCATCGTCGGCTCGATAATCCTGGCTTCGATAATATGGTCGCTGGTCAAGGCCGCCTTGTCGGGCAAGGGCATCTCCTTCGGCAGCGGAGAATCGAAGGGTTTCAGCCGCAGCGCCTTCAGGCGGAAGGCTGAAGATTACGGTTTCTCCGAAGGTGAAGCTGAATTCCTCGAATTCTACGCCCGCAAGCTAGGGGCCACCAGCCCGCAAGCAGTTTTCGGCAACAAGTCCCAGCTCGATTCGTTCATGAAAAACACCTTCAAGTACATAGAGCAGCATGCGGAGACCGAGACCCTTGCCGAGGAGCAGAAGCACCAGCTGTTCGCGATACGGGAAGCACTCGGAGCAAGGGTAAGTTCCGGCGCAGCGGTCCGCTCGACCCGGCAACTCAAGGCGCGGACGCCGTTGTCGATTGTCACGTCAAAGGAAGCGCATTACTCCACGGTACTCGTCGTCAACGAGCCAAAGGCGCTGTACCTGGAACCTGCCCTCGACGCGTTCGGCTCTCCGATACGCTTCGGCTTCGGCACCAAGCTGATGCTGTATTTTTACTCGGGCAACCACGTCGGCTACAGCTTCCAGACCAGGTCGCGGGGCATGTCTGACATCGACGGCAAGCGTTTCCTGACGGTGTCCCACAGCGACCGCATCAAGCCGCTTCCCGCCCGGCGGCACCAGCGCAGCGAGGTCCGCATATCGGGCCGCTTCTATCTCATGCACGTGCACGCTGCCAAGGACAAGGGCAAGGTGGTCAAGACCGTGCAGATCGAACGGGCGGCGGTCGCAGGCATCATCATCGACCTGTCCGGAGGGGGCTTGTCGATGCAGACCATGAGCCCGGCGAGCCCCGGAGAATTCGTCAAGGTCGAATTCGATCTCGGCATCGGTCCGCGCATGGCCTACGCATCTGTCGTCCGCGTCAGCAAGACGAGGAACGGCTCGCTCATGCACATGAAATTCGTCCGAGCTTCGAGGAAAACGGTCAACGAGATACGGTCGGTCGTCTATGGATACGACTGAGGCGCGCTCCCGCCCTTGACCGCGAAGGGCTGTACCCATACAATTTCCCGCATGAAGATAGTCGAGCTAACGAATATACTGCGCAAGGAAAACCACATATACTACCGCAGGGAATTCAAGGCGGATGCGACCATTGAGATCATGGAGCAGACCAGGAGCGTTCCGGTCGAATTCGTCCTCGAGCACAAGCCGAGCGGCGCGGTCGACGTCAACGCCTGCATAACGGTCGACCTGGACTACCCGCTGATGCCTGTCGTCGCGCTGCTCAAGACTTTCATATCCGAAATGGACAAGCGGGGAGCACTACCCTGATAGCCATCACCTGCGCCGACGTCTCGGCCACCGAGTCGCTCGGCGAACGGATAGGCAAAGCCTCGCGGGCCGGCACCGTCATCGCCTTCAGGGGCGGGCTCGGTGCCGGCAAGACGGCCATGTGCCGGGGCATCGCCCGGGGACTCGGCGTCGTCGAAGCGGTGACCAGCCCGTCATACACCCTCATAAACGAATACGACGGAGACTTGCCGTTCTACCATTTCGACGCATACCGCCTCTCCTCGGCCGACGAGTTCGAGCAGCTCGACGTCGCCAGGTATTTCTACGACGACGGTGTCTGCGCCGTGGAATGGAGCGAACGGGTCGCCGCGGCAATTCCCGACGATGCCGTCATCGTCGACATCGAGCCTGAAGCTGACGGCTCCCGGTCGGTGCGAATCTTCGGCGCGGCGCTCGAGGAAGCCCTCTCGTGAACGTGCTCGCCGTCGACTGCTCGGGAGACATCCTGTCCGTCGGCGCGGGCCGCGGTTTTGGTCTGGAAGGCCGAGGGCCGTCGTCGCCGAAGCATCCGTACCGTGAGGAGTCCGGGCACGGCCATGCGCCGGGACCGGGTTTCGTCTCGGTTTCGATAGACGCGGGGTTCAGGCACGCCGAGCGGGTGATGGCTGCCATCGAGTATTGCGTGGCCGAGGCCGGGCTCAAGAGGGCCGACCTGGACCTGCTGGCTTGCTCGGGCGGTCCCGGCTCGTTCACGGGGCTCAGGATAGGAATGGCGACCGTCAAGGGACTGTCGCTCGGCCTGGATATTCCGTTCGTCACCGTACCTACCCTCGACGCCCTGGCGGCTGACTGGGAAGGCGCGGCCCCGGTCATAGTACCGGTCATCGACGCCAAGCGTTCCCGCTACTACTTCGCCGTGTACAGCCACGGCACCCTGGCGGCGGGACCTTTCGACGCCGGCCTGGAACGGATCATCGCGCTGACCGGCGGCTACCCCGAGGTCCTGTTCGTCGGCCCCGACGCTGACATGCTGGAGTCATCGATAGCCGAGCGCTCGGGTTTCCGCGTCGCCGTGGAGCGAAGGCGGGCTCCGGTGACCGCGATGGCGCGACTGGCGGTCGGCATTTTCAAGGCGTCAGGCGCGAGTCCTTCCGGAGCCGGGCTCGTCTACCTGCGCGCAAGCGACGCGGAGGAAAGCGCGATGGCAAGAAAAGAAGCCGAGGCGCAAGAGGCCATACCATGAGCGGCGACGACTTCGGGGTGCTCGAGGAGCTCGGACCGCTCGACGAAGCCTCAAATGCTCCCGCCTTGAAGCCAGGCCCCCGGAAGGGCCGGCCTAAGACCCTGCATACGGGAGACCTCATAGAAGACCTGGTCAGCTCGTACGCCATCGTGCCTATACCGGTTGGCATCCTCGACCAGTCGCTGACCTTCCTGTACCGCAACGACCCGCTGGATCATCTCCTGTGCTCGTTCCCGGGGTCGGACAAGCCTACCCTGCTGGGCGCCATCGGCCGATTCCTGGACAAGGAGGCGGCGCGGGACCTCTATTCCGCCCTCAAGAACAAGGATAGGGGCTACAGCTGGGGAGGCTCGATACGGCTGCGGACAAAACACGCTAGCAGCGTACTTGCTAAAACGACCATCGTGCCATTCACGCCAAGGGGCACTGGCGGGGAGGCGCCCAAGGCCTGGGTCGCGTTCTTCGACGACGTGACCGAGGAGCGGAACGGGTTCCTGAAGGGCCTGTTCTCCAGCCTGCTCGAGGCGTCAAAGCTCAAGGACAACGACACGGGCAAACACATCGAGCGCGTGAACTATTATACCGAACGCATGGCAAAGGAAATGTACCGTCTGGGCCGGTGGCCCGACGTGGACATCGATTTCATCGACAACATCGGCTTCCTGGCCGCGATGCACGACGTCGGCAAGATCGGCACTCCCGACGACATACTCAACAAGAAGGGGCCGCTCGACGAGTTCGAATGGAACATCATGAAGGAGCACACGATCAACGGCGCTTTTATCCTGTCGAGCTACCCCAACCCGATGGCCAAGCAGATAGCCCAGTCCCACCATGAATGGTGGAACGGCACGGGTTATCCCTACAACCTGGTGGGCGACATGATACCGTTGCCGGCGCGGATAGTGGCACTTGCCGACGTCTACGACGCGTTGCGCATGAAACGAAGCTACAAGAAGCCCTTCGACCACGGCCGGGCCTCGCTCCTGATCGTCGCCGACGGGGGAACGCATTTCGACCCGGCCCTCGTCGCCGTGTTCAAGTCGATAAGCGGCGAGTTCAACGACGTCTACACGAAGTACGCCGACGAAGGCTAGGAGTCTTCATCTTCCCATCGGGCCAGGAAAAACTCATAGGCATCCAGCGTGGCCTGCATGACGATGTCCTGGAGCTCCCCCCGCCCTACCCAGTCGTTGCCGTCCTGGATGTACAGATGCTTGAGGACGCCCCTGGCCGACGCGGCATCGAACGACGGGTCTTCGGCCCGCCTGCGCTGCAGGCTCCCGAGCGTATCGTCGTAGGTATCTACGTAAGCTTTCTCTTTCCATCCTGTTGAAGACACGAATGCTCCCTCGCTGCCTTTGTCCACAGGCCCGGATGCAAAAAGCCGCCCCCTTGTGGGACGGCTTTTTCAGGATCAACTATA
>PGXR01000185.1 GCA_002839245.1 Spirochaetae bacterium HGW-Spirochaetae-7
ACGAGGGAACCCGCGCCTATTATGGAACCGGGGCCGACCTCGGAGCCGTTGAGCATTATCGCGCCCATGCCGACCAGGCTGTTGTCGCCGACGGTGCAGCCATGGAGCAGTGCCCGGTGCCCGACGGTCACGGAGTCGCCGATGACGCAGGGCTGGTTCCTGTTCACGTGGACGACGACGCCGTCCTGCAGGTTGGTGCCCGCGCCTATGGTCACCGCCGCTATGTCGGCGCGGATGATGGTGCCGAACCATATGGATGCGTCCTTGCCTATGCTGACGTCCCCGGCTACCTCCGCGTTCCAGGCCACGAAGGCGCTTGCATCTATGTCTGGCTCGTCTCCGCCTATTGCGTGTATCATGGTTTCCTCCGCCTTCCGGCATTGCAGTATTGCCCCGGCGGCGCGCCCTTGTCAAAACCCGTGGGCGGAAACGATACTGAAACGAGGGTGGAGCGTTTTTCATAAGCAGCGGGCTTCTGAAATTGGTCCGGTTGGCTGTATGTCGCATTTTCTGCCTACACATCGACGTGGAAAGGTCGATACGGTATAGTAGGGTACAAGGCGAGGAGAGTTGATGGCGTCCGAAGTAGATGAAATCCACCAGATCATCCGCATCGATTCTGAACTCAACAAGATACGGGATTACGACATCCTCCTCGAACGAGTGCTCCTCGAGGCCAGGCATGTCGTGCACGCCGATGCCGGTTCCATCTACGTCAAGGAAGGCGACGTCATATCGATCAAGTTCGCCCACAACGACACAAAGCAGAAAAGCCTTCCCCCGGGTGAAAAACAGGCGTATCCCCACTTCAGCATTCCCGTGAACGACAAGAGCATCTCCGGCTACGTGGCGATGACCGGGGAGCTGCTCAACATTCCCGATGTCTACAAGCTGCCGCGCGGCCTCCCGTTCAACTACAACACCGAATACGACGCCAAGGTGCGCTACAAGACCACCTCGATGCTGACGGTGCCCCTGAAGACGCAGAACAACATCGTGCTCGGGGTCATCCAGATCATCAACTCGATGGACGCCAACGGCAAGGTCAAGGCGTTCTCGAGAGAGGACGAGTCGCTGGTGACGCACTTCGCCGCGAACGCTACTGTCGCTTTGCAGCGGGCTTACCTGACTCGGTCGATGATAATGCGCATGATACGGATGGCCGAGCTGCGCGACCCCAAGGAGACCGGCCCGCACGTAAACCGCGTCGCTGGCTACACCGTCGAGCTATACGAGCGCTGGGCGTACCGGCACGGCCTCGAGCAGAAGGAAATCGAAAAGAACATGGACCTCCTCAAGCTGGCCGCCATGCTCCATGACGTCGGCAAGGTGGCCATCTCGGACATCATCCTCAAGAAGCCGGCCAAGTTCACGCCGGAAGAATACATCATCATGCAGACGCATACCTGCTCCGGCGCCAGGCTCTTCGACGACCCGCAGTCGGACTTCGACACGATGGCAGCCGAAGTCGCCTTGACCCACCACGAGAACTGGGACGGCACCGGCTACCCCGGCTGGGTCGATCCCGTGTCCGGGGCTATCCTCAGGAAAGACGGCGACGGCATGGTGCTCAAGCGCAAGGGCGAGGAGATACCGATCTGGGGCCGCCTCGTCGCCATCGCCGACGTCTACGACGCCCTGATGTCCCGCCGCGTCTACAAGGAAGCCTGGGACGAGTCGGCGGTGCTCGAGGAGATGCACAAGATGTCGGGGACCAAGTTCGAGCCCGAGCTCATCGACCTCTTTTTCGAGGTCATGCCCAGGATCAGGGACATCCGCGAGCGCCACCCGGACAACGAATAGCCTGGCTCCGTCTCGGCCGCGCCTCCATTGACCGAGACCGGGAGTAATTATTACTATGCTCAACCATGATTACCCCCGATGAGCTGCGAAGCAAATACCTCGATTTTTTCAGGACCAAGGACCATGCGGTCATATCAGGCAAGTCCCTCATACCCGAGAACGACCCGACGGTACTGTTCACGACGGCGGGCATGCACCCGCTCGTGCCGTACCTGCTCGGCGAGCCCCACCCCGCGGGCAAGCGCCTCGTGGACTACCAGAAGTGCGTGCGCACCGGCGACATCGACGAGGTAGGCGACCCCGCCCACCTGACCTGTTTCGAGATGCTCGGCAACTGGTCGCTCGGGGACTACTTCAAGAAGGAATCCATAGCCTATTCGTGGGAATTCCTGACGTCGAAGGACTGGCTGGCGCTCGACCCGCGCAAGCTGTCGGTGACGGTGTTCAAGGGCGACCAGAACGCTCCGAGGGACGACGAGTCGGCTTTCCACTGGAAATCCACCGGCGTGCCCGAAGACCGCATCGCCTACCTGCCGGCGAGCGACAACTGGTGGGCGGCTGGCCCCTCGGGCCCCTGCGGCCCCGACACGGAGATTTTCTACTGGGTAGCCGAGGGGATGCCCCCCGCCGGCTCCAACAAGGAAACTGACCCGGCCAACTGGATGGAGATATGGAACAATGTCTTCATGCAGTTCAACAGGATCGACGAAAAGACCCTCGTCAAGCTGCCCGCGCAGAACGTCGACACCGGCATGGGCCTCGAGCGCACCATCACCGTGCTCAACGGCAAGACGAGCGTCTACCAGACCGAGATTTTCCAGCCCATCATAGCCGCCATCGAATTCGTCTCGCACTACGCTTACGGCTCCGACCAGGCAAAGGACACATCGGTACGCATCATCGCCGACCACATCCGCGCGGCCACGTTCATCATCGGCGATCCCAAGGGAGTATCGCCGAGCAACGTCGGCGCGGGCTACGTCGTCCGGCGCCTGTTGCGACGCGCGGTTCGCCATGGCCGCAAGCTCGGCATAGAAGGCTCGTTCCTCTCCGGCCCGGCCATGATCGTGATAGAGCGTTTCGGCGGCGCCTACCCAGAGCTGGTGGAGAACAGGGAGCGCGTGCTCACCGAGCTGGCGCGCGAGGAGGCCCAGTTCCTCGAAACGCTGCAGAAGGGCGAGCACGAATTCGAGAAGATGCTGCCAAACCTCCTGCGCAACCCACAGAAGATCATGTCAGGCCGGCTGGCCTTCAAGCTGTACGACACCTATGGCTTCCCCATCGAGCTGACCGACGAACTGGCCGGAGAGAACGGCATGACGGTCAACCGCGCCGAATTCGACGAGGCCTTCAAGAAGCACCAGGAGCTGTCCCGCGCCGGCGCGGGGGAGACCTTCAAGGGCGGCCTTGCCGACCATTCGGAGCAGACGACAAGGTACCATACCGCGACGCATCTCCTTCACAAGGCCCTCCGCATGGTCCTTGGCGACCACGTGGCACAGAAGGGTTCCAACATCACGACAGAACGTCTCCGCTTCGACTTTTCGCACCACTCCGCGATGACAGCCGAGGAGGTCGCGCGCGTCCAGGCCATCGTCAACGAGCAGATAGCCCGGGACCTGGAGGTGACGATGGATGTCATGCCGCTCGAGGATGCCAAGGCCGCCGGCGCTATGGCGCTGTTCGGCGAGAAGTACGAATCCGTGGTCAAGGTCTACACCATCGGCGACTTTTCCAAGGAAGTCTGCGGCGGCCCCCACGTCGACCGTATAGGCTCGCTTGGCAAGTTCGTCATCCAGAAGGAACAGAGTTCCTCCGCGGGCGTCAGGCGCATCAGGGCTGTACTGGAGTAGTCGCATCCCGAGTCGCGAACCCGCCTACGACGATTTGCCGTGATACCACGTCCGCGCCGCAACTCCGAAAGAGGGTGTGGATAAAGGCTCTGCTGCACTGCGCGTGGGCCCCGCCTCGGCTAGCGCAATTCTATGTAAGGGCTATGAGCCGCCATGGATGGCGGCTCCACTGTACATCGCGGAGCGTATAGCTCCGCGGCGTCATGGATGACGAGGCGACGCGGACGTGCCTTGCAGTGGGCTAGTAGGCGGGTGCCTGACACCTGCCATCCGGGATGCTCATCTGACAGGGTAAGAGCTTAATAGAAAGTTGCCTGGAGTACGGTTGCCTGGCCGCCGCAGGCTGCTATGTACCCCCGGTAGCCCGTCCGACGCGTCGTGATTGCTCGTTCATGGAAAGCGCCAACAAACAACGATCGCGGGTGCAACGCAAGCAAGGCGTAGCGTTGCATGTGGGTATGGGGTATCTGCCCCCAAATATAAATTTTCTTGCGCGATAAGCGTGGCCTATGCACGCCAAGGCGGGCCCACGCGATAGTCGGTGCATGGCCTTTCAGTAAACCCGTGCAAGCTCCTACAGCGCGTCGGGCGTGAGACCAAGCTTCATGGGGGAGGCCGTCGTATCTGCCAGCCTGCGTATCAGCTGGGCCGCCGTCTTGCCGTCCTCGCGGACGAAGCGGACGATCAACGGGCCGCTTGCCGCGGCCCTGGTCCACCATGCCTCGCGGGCAAACGAGTCTACGGCATCGGCCAGCTCTTCTGCGTCGCCCGGCCTGAGCTGGACAAAAAGGTAACGGCCAGCCGGTAGCTGTTCGTCGGCGTTGCCCGTACCGCCGCCGGTCAGCAGGCCCTTCGCGGCGACGGTGACAGGGGGCGGTGCGGGGCGCTTCGCGCGTGGACCGTCGTCACCCGTCGAATCGACGACGGCATCCCAGTCCCAGGTCATCACGATTTCAGCCGAGTCGGGCGCCGCGTCGGCGGAAGCCAGGGCGTCGGCAGCCAAGCGTATGCCAGCTCGGGCGGCCTCTGCCTGGTTCCAGGAAAGAGGAGCACGCAGGTTGAGCGTCAGCAGGTCCATGCGCGCAGTATGGCGAATCATGTCGTCCCGGGTATAGTCCCCGGGGCTTTTCGCGTGATACACTGAATGCAATGCCTATCCTGGAAAGCATCGACGGGCCGGACGATATCAAGCGCCTTTCACTACGCGAACTGTATCGCCTGGCCGCCGAAATTCGCGGCCTCATCATCGGTACCGTCAGCGTGAACGGCGGGCATCTCGCGTCCAACCTCGGCGTCGTCGAGTTGACGCTGGCCCTCCACCGGGTTTTCAGCACGCCGGGCGACTCGATAGTCTGGGATGTCGGACACCAGTGTTACACGCACAAGATAATTACCGGCAGGAGCGGAGGCTTTCCCGGCATACGCCGCTCGGGCGGCTTGTCTGGGTTCCCCAAGCACGCGGAAAGCGTCCATGACGCTTTCGACGCGGGTCACGCGTCGACGTCGATTTCGGCCGCGCTCGGCATCCTGACCGCCAACGACAGGCTAGGCCATCCCGGCTCCGTAATCGCGGTGATTGGCGACGGCGCTCTGACGGGAGGCATGGCCTGGGAGGCGATGAGCCATGCCGGGCAACTGGGCCTGCCGCTCATCATCGTACTCAACGACAACAAGATGTCCATATCGCGCAACGTAGGCGCGTTGTCGAGCTACCTCTCCAGGTTGTCCGCGACGGCAAGGTACCAGAGGCTGCGCATGCTCATAGACCGCATCATACTCGGTGTGCCCTGGTTCGGACCGAGGTTGCACCCCATGGTTCTCCGTTTCAAGCGCGCCGTCAAGGCGATGTTCTTCAAGGAAAGCCTGTTCGCCGACCTGGGTTTCGAGTACGCGGGTCCCATAGACGGCCACAACATCCAGCTGCTCTGCGACGTCTTCGCGGAGGCTCGGGCTATCCGCAAGCCTGTCGTCATCCACGTCGTGACAAAAAAAGGCAAGGGCCACCTGCCTGCCGAGGAAAACCCGTCAGCCTACCACGGCGTGTCGCCGGCATCCCAGGTTCTGGCGGCGTCGATGTCATCCGATCCGCTCGACCCAGCGGGACCGCCTGCGCCG